>JAFMQQ010000024.1 GCA_017354595.1 Micromonosporaceae bacterium | reverse complement strand
GCCGCCGCCACGGTGAGCGCGGCGGTCAACCGGGACGGAACCAGATTCGCCGCGTCGTCCAGCCGGGCAGCGGGGGTTCCGAACCGGCGGTACCGCGGGCTGTGGTGGCCGACCATCGCGTCGAGCGTGTTCGCGGCGCGGTACCCGAGCAGGCCGGGCAGTCCGGCGACGGCTCCCCAGAGCAGCGGCGCGACGATCGCGTCGGAGGTGTTCTCCGCGACCGACTCCACCGTCGCCCGGGCCAGCTCCTGTGCATCCAAAGTGGACGGATCCCGGCCGCAGAGATTGGGCAGCCTGGCCCGGGCGGCGGCGAGGTCACCGCGGTCGAGTTCGTCGGCGAGCACGCCCGCCTGACGGCGCAGGGACCGGCCACCGAGTACCACCCAGGTGGCGGCGGCGACCGTCCCGGCCCGCAGCCAGGGGGACCTGGCGGTGGCCGTATCGAGGACGGCCGCCGCGAGCACCGGGAGACCGATGGCGACGGCGGCGTACCGGGCGCCAGCGGTCCGGTCGGGCGCGTACAGCCGCCGCTCCAGCGCGCCGGCGGCACGCCCGAACCCGGCGACCGGATGCAGCCGGCGCGGGTCGCCGAGAGCGGCGTCGAGCAGGACACCGGCGGCGAGTCCAGCTGCATTGGCGGCCGCGATCCCGACGTCGTGCCTGCCCACTCTGGCCCTCCCGTTGCCAAGACGTTCCCGTAGCCTAGCGGCCCGATGGTGGCGGTGGCCGCCCCACGCCAAGCCCGGGCGTGCCGGTACTGGCTGTCGGCCGGCCACCGCCGGGCGGACAATCCCTAGATCGCTGTCTATGCGTTGCCCGCCGGCCGACCGCCGGTGCCGGCCCCGCCACCGACCCCGGCGCCGGCGAGTACCGGCTCCTGAGCCAGCCCGGTCTCGTTGAACTCCTCGTTGAAGTCCTCGAAGAGGTCCTCTTCGGGCGGCAGGCCCTCGGGTCGCTCCGGATCCTCCATCGGCTCGGTCAGCTCCCCACCGACCGTCGCGGCACTGACCTCGTCGTTGACCATGTCGGTCGACGCGGCCGCCTTGCGCCGGGCGAACTTCGCCAGCCCCTTGCCCAGATCGTGCCCGACAGCGGTGGCATCCAGTTCATAGGAGGTGCGCCGGTTGCCCTCCTCATCGGTCCAGTCGCGGGTGAACATCCGCCCGTACACGATGACCGGATCGCCGAGCTGGACGGAGAGCGACAGGTTCTCCGCAAGCTTGCGCCAACAGGTCACCCGCACCCGCAGGCTGTCGCCGTCGACCCACGTCGCGCGCTCCTTGTCGTACCTGCGCGAGGTGGACGCGACCCGGAAGGTGACCAGTGGGGTGCCGGTGTTGGCGGTGCGGCGCCACTCGGGCGCGGTGAGCACGTTGCCGACGATGGTGACCGGAGTATCGAACATCGCTTGCCTCCTGACTGCGGTGATGACCGGCCCAGCATCGGCGGGCGGTACCCCGGACGCCAGCGCAGCGGGTACGAACTGTGGACGGCGAGGGTGCCTGTGGACAGATGGCCGGCCGGCCGGCGGTACCGTTCGCCGGTGGAGACAGATGTCCTCGGCGACCCGTACCAACGGCAGACCATCGACCTGGGCACCGACGACGAGGGGCCGGTCGAGGCGACACTGGTCCGGCGCCGGACCGACCGGCCGACCGGTCGTGCGGTGCTCTATGTGCACGGCTTCAACGACTACTTCTTCCAGACCCACCTCGCCGACTTCTACGTCGAGCGCGGCATCGACTTCTACGCCATCGATCTTCGCAAATACGGACGTAGCCTGCTCCCGCACCAGACGCCGAACTTCATCCGCCGGATCAGCGACTACTTCCCCGAGCTGGAGGTTGCCGCGCGCATCATCCGCGATCAGGACCAGCATGACCGGCTGCTGGTCAACGCTCATTCGACCGGCGGCCTGATCACCGCGCTGTGGGCGGACCAGATGCAGGGGCATGGCCTGGTAGATGCGTTGTTCTTGAACAGTCCATTCTTTGAGATCAATATCAATCCGATCAAACGGGTACTGCTCGCACCGGTCTTCGGTGCGGTGGCGCGGTTCCGACCGTACGCAAGGGTGCCGAACGAGGTCTCCTCCGCATACGGGCACAGCATCCACGCCGACCATCACGGCGAATGGAGCTTCGATCCCACCTGGAAACCGTTGCTCGGCTTCCCGCCGCGGGCGGCCTGGCTGACCGCGATCCGCAAAGCACAGGCCCGGCTGCACCGCGGCCTTCAGATCCCGGTACCGGTACTGGTCGCCTGCTCGACGCGCAGCGAGCAGCTGCGGAGCTGGAGCCAAGAGGCGCACGGCGCGGACGTGGTGCTGGATGTCGAACACATCGCCCGCTGGTCGGCCTCGCTAGGCACGCACGTGACGATCGTACGGATCGAGAGCGGGATGCATGACCTGGTGCTCTCCCCCGCGCCGGTACGCAAGCGTGTCTTCGAGGAGCTGGACCGCTGGCTGACCGCCTACCTCCCTTAGCGCCGGGCGGGGCGGGTCAGAACAGGTCCCAGCGACCGCCGCGCCAGGTGAGCAGGTCCCGCAGCAACAGGTGCTCGCCCTTGGCGAGGAAGATCCGGTCCACCGCGCGCTGCACCTTGGCGATGCCGCTGGGCGACCGGGAGCCGGTGATGATCACGACGTCCCGCGCCGGTACCCCGATGACAAGCTCGCCGGGTACCGACCCGGCGAGGCTGTCCCAGAACGGGTCGGCGAGCACCAGGCTGGACTCGATCCCACCGAAGGAGACCATCAGCGCGGGCGGCACCCCGTGCACGCTGACCGAGGCGAGCATCCCGTCCAGGTTCGAGGCGGCCTGGTACCGCAACTGTCGGCGGGTCTGCCCGATCCGCTCCAGGTCGGCAAAGGTGATCAGGCGCTGCCCGAACGGTGGACCGGTGGAGTACCCGACCACAACCCCGTCCAGATAGGAGTCCAGCACGGTCTGCTGGTCGTGCGCGCGATCATGGACCGACAGCAGCACGGGAAGAAGGGTGGCGCTCATCACCCGCACAGCTGGCAACCTAGCGGCTACCCGCAACTACGGAAAGAGTGATCAGTCGATTCAATAACCCATCGCCCCGCGCTGCCTGCCGGGCATTCCGGCGGTCGCGTGGTGCCTGCCAGGTTTGCGGTAGATAATGCGGAATGCCGCCGGGCCGGGTAACGCGTCGGCGGCGCCGGACCCGCCGCTTCGCGATGCGTATTTCGTACGGCCCGAAACGCGACCAGGCGGTACCCTACTGGGCGACGCGCGCCCGTAGCTCAGTGGATAGAGCAGCTGCCTTCTAAGCAGTTGGTCGTAGGTTCGAATCCTACCGGGCGCACGAACACCTCGACGGTTGGCGTCAGCGCAGACTGACCGGGATCCGGGAATCGGGGTGCCATCCTTGGCCAGGATCGAGTGCTCAACAACCAGAGCCCGGTACAGCCGCACTCCGGTCCCAGGCCGGATGTCAGCCGTTGTCCAGGGTGCACCGCCATGCGACTGTGAACGCCGGGAAAGACCCCGATCCCCCGGTCCAGTACGTCGCCGTCGACTTCGACCGCCAGGGCGGTAGATAGACGCCCTGCCCGGTACCGATGGGGACGGTGGAATCGAAGATGGCGGTCGCTCTACCAGCAGCCGATCCTCGCGCGGGGTCCTGGGTCAGTGCCCCCGACGGGCCGGCGGTGAGGCTACGGTGAAGCACATGGGCAGCGAGTTACGTGACCGTCTACATGAGACACTCAGCGCCGGCCGGGCGGACGGCGTACACGCGGTCGTGGTGGTTCGCGACGGCAGCACCCTGCTCGAGCACTACGGCACCGGCGCCGACTTCTCCTGGGGTACCTCCCTCGGCGTCGTGACCTTCGGGCCGGGGACACTGCACGACATCCGGTCGGTCACAAAGAGCCTCACCGCGCTGGTGTACGGGATCGCGCTGGGCGAGGGCCGGGTACCCGAGCCGGACCAGCCGCTGCTGCGGCACTTCCCGGCGTACCCGGACCTGGCGGCCGATCCCGAACGCGCCCGGCTCACCGTCGGGCATGCGCTGACCATGTCGCTAGGCATCCAGTGGCGGGAGGACCTGCCTTACAACAGCCCAGCCAATTCGGAGATCGCCATGGAGATGGCGCCCGACCGGTACCGGTACATCCTGGAGCAGCCGATCGTCGCGCCACCCGGCACCCGGTGGGCGTACTGCGGCGGCGCCACCGCACTGCTCGGCCGGCTGATCTCCGAAGGCACCGGTCGACCGCTACCCGAGTACGCCCGCCAAAAGCTCTTCGCTCCACTCGGTATCGACAGTTTCGAATGGATGGCCGGCCGGGACGGGGCGGCTTCGGCCGCGTCCGGACTCCGCTTGACACCGCGGGACCTGGCCAGGGTCGGCGAGCTGGTACTCGCCCACGGCGGGTGGGACGGGCGCGAGGTGGTACCGGCCGGCTGGCTGCGCAGGATGCTGGAACCCCGGCTGCCAAACGACTGGGGCAGCCAGTACGGCTACCAATGGTTCCTCGGCGAGTCGGCCGGTCGCCGGTGGGTGGCCGGGATGGGCAACGGTGGGCAGCGCCTGTTCGTCGTACCCGAGCTGGATCTGGTGGTGGCGATCACCGCGGGGAACTATGACGATCCGAGCCCGAACCACTGGCAGGCTCCCACGACGATCTTCGAACAGGTGGTCCTGCCTGCCGTCGCCGGCTGAAACCGGCGCGGCGACCACCGACCGAAGGCAGCGCGGGCGTGCCGGACCAGTGCCCGTACCGACGGGCTGGCGGTGTTCTTGCAGACCAGGGCGAACAGCGCCTCTGGGTGCTATGCACGCGCCACCCGCCCGAGCTCGACACGCAGGCGGGCCATCGCCGCCTCCACCTCGGCACGCACCAGCGGGTCGTCCGGGACGCCATCGCCCAGCCTGACCCTCCACAGTAGACGGTCCGTGCCCGGCTGGCGGCGCGCGGTCAGCGTTGCGTTGCCGTTGCCGGCGACCGGGACCCGCGTGGTCGCCAGCATGGTCGAGGCGACGCGCTCGCGTGCCAGGGCCACCAGCGGATGGTTCCGCGGTACCGCCAGTACGGTCAGCCGCGGTGCATCCGGCGTCCAGCCGGTCAGCACCAGGCTGGCCCCGCGCTCGTCCCAGTGCACCAGGCCGATCTGTTCCCAGCCCAGCCGCTGCCAGTCCCGCGGCGGGGCCGGGCCGAGGTGGTACACGGCCAGGCCGGTGGCGACGACGGTGGTGCCGGCGGTACCCCGGACGGTCAGCAGTGGCCGCTCGCCCTTCACCAGGGGCGGACCGTCCACAGTGCCGCGATGGCCGGTTCGCAACGCCACCATCTCAGGCACTCTCCGGGTCGTGTGTCACGGTGATGACGTGGGTCGGGCCGCGGGTCAGGTACGCCGCGGCGAGCACGAGGCCGGCGCTGATCAGCACGACGTTCTTGACCACGAACTCGCCGGTCATCGTCAGCACGATCGGATTGCCGTTGCGGAAAGCCACCAGCGGCTGGGTGACGAGCACCAGCATTGTGCCGCAAAGATGCGCGATCATCAGCGCGGCAATGATCGCCATCTGCCGGCCGACCAGCAGGGCCACACCCAGAATGCACTCGAAAACTCCCAGCGCGGGCACGAAGAAGTGGGCCGGGATAAAGGGCACGGTATGTGCGACGAGATCGCCAACGGGCGTCGCATTTGCGATCTTCAGCGCGCCGAACCAGATGTAGACGACGCCGAGCGAGATCCGCAAGATCGGCAGGCTGTAGCGTATCAGGGCGTCGACCAAGCGGGCCCTTTTAGTTGTAGTGGTATTTGAGGTGGAGTTCGCCGACCTTCGAGTGGAGCTGGGCAGGCTGGTCACAGCCTCCTCCTTCGCGTGAATACGGGGCAGACACAGAGGGGACCTAAGGGGTGTGGGCCCGTCTCCCGCGATGGACCAGGTCACCATTGATGCATGCCCATGCTGCCATAGGAAGGTGATAGATGTTAGGCAATTCTGATACTGGAATGTTTCAATATGTAAAGCAGAGCTGATCCAGCTTTCACACCAGATAGATCAATTCAACTCGATTGGTACCGGTACACAAAAGCAACTGTGGATTTTGTGGCCCGGCCATCCTCAACGAGCACGTCCAGATGTGCGGCGGTCTCGCCGACGGCGAGCATCTGGTTGAACGGATTCAGGTCGGCGAAGGCGCGGTTGCGCCGGGTCCAGGGCAACCGCAGGGCCACCTCGTACGCGGTGCTGTCGCCGTACTCGGCCAGGACTGCCGCGCACGCCTCCAGCCGCGCCGCATGGTGGCTGAGCAACTCGCGCACCCGCTGGTGGGTGCTGCCCGCGACCGGGCCGTGCGCCGGCAGCAGCGTCGCGTCCGGGTAGTCGAACATCAGCCGCAGCGAGGCGAGGAAGTCGGCCAGTGGCAGCCGCGGTACGGGCGCCTCGAAGCCGATCGATGGCGTGATGTGCGGCAGCACATGGTCGCCGGCGAACAGCAGCCGCTGCTGCGCGTCGAGGAAGACCACATGCCCCTGGGTGTGGCCGGGGGTGGGGATCACCCGCAGGGTGCGCGAGGCGAGCCCGGCGTCCGGCATCGCGGTCAGCCACTCGTCCGGCTTCTCCCAGTCGGTCACCGCGTCGCCGGTACGGCCGGGTGAGGTGGCGGCGAGTGCCGCCACCACCGGCGCTGCCCCGCAGCCCAGCAGGTACGCCACCCGGCCCGGGATGATCGTCTCCGGCCGGCTCAGCAGGAGGTCGAGCCCGGGCTGCTCGCCCAGGCCCAGCGCGATCCGGGAGCCGAAGAGCCGGCGCAGCGCCACGGCCTGGGTGTAGTGGTCGCGGTGGATGTGGGTGACCAGGAACCGGCGCACGTCGCCCAGCTCGTACCCGAGGCTCGACAGGCAGCGCGCCAGCTGACCCTGCGACCGCGCCAGGGACCAGCCGGCGTCCACCAGCACCAGGCCGTCGGCGTCCTGGATGGCGTACACGTTGACCGCGCGCAGCCCGTCGTTCGGCAGCGGCAGCGGTATCCGGTGCACGCCCGGCGCGACCGGGAAGACCCCGGGCTGATCCCAGCTGCTGTCCGGGTCCACCGCCGCCACGCCGTCAGGCTACCGGCGGGTAGTCCCACCCGGCGATGAGGTACGCCACCCGGGCCGATCAGCTCTCCGGGCGCAGCGTGTCGACACGGGCCACCGCATCGTCGATCCGGGCCTGGCTGATCCGCCCGGTGCGGACCAGATTCACCACGTTGTCCACCGTCTGCTTGACGACGTTCGGGTCATACACCTGTTGATTGGCGAAGACGAGCAGGTCCACGCCGGCCGTCAGGGCCAGGGCGACCGCTTCGTTGCTGCCGTACCGGCTGGTAATGGCGACCGCCTGCATGTCGTCGCTGACGACCGGGCCGTGGAAGCCCAACTGCCCGCGCAGCAGGTCGGTCACCACCTTGGCCGAGAGCGAGGCTGGGTGCTGCGGGTCAAGGTTCTTGTTCAGCAGATGCGCGGCCATGACGGAGTCGGCCTTGCCGGCACCGATCAGGCTGCGGAACGGCTCCAGTTCGCTGGGCTGCCAGGTGGAGGTAACGTCGGCGACCGCGAAATCGGTGTTGGCGGTGGAGCTGCCCAGGCCGGGAAAGTGTTTGAGGACGGTCTTCACGCCGGCCGCCCGGTGGGCCTGGATCTCTTCGCCGGCGTTGCTCACGACCACGTTGGTATCGCTGGAGAAGCTGCGGCCCAGCTGGCCGATCGCCGGGCTGGCCGGGTTGACGTTCAGGTCGACGACGGGTGCGTAGTTGAGATTCACTCCGATCGATCTGAGTTCGGTCGCCATGCGCTGCGCCCAGCTGCGGGTGGCCGCGGCTGAATCGGTGGCGCCGATGCTCGCCTGCGAGGCGGAGGAGGCGAAGCCGTCGGACGGGCCGAGCCGGGCCGTCTGCCCACCCTCCTGGTCGATGGAGACGATCAGCCGGCCCGAAGACGCCTCGCGCAGCTGCTTCACCAGCGCGGTGACCTGCCCCGGTGAGGTGATGTTGCGGGCGAGACCGGTCTTCAGGTCGCGGTCGAAGAGCACCACGCCGCCGATACCGCTGCGGACGGCCTTCATCACCCAGTCGTCATCCGCGAGCTGCTGGCCCCGGAATCCAACCACCAGGAGGCTGGCCGCCTTGTGCCGCAGCTGCGCCTCATCGACCTTGTGCGCCGGGCCGGTGCCGCACCCGGCCAGACCCGCCAGCCCGGCGGTCGCAGTCGCGCCGGCGCCGGCGAGCAGCGTGCGGCGGGTGAGCCGGAGACTCTGCACACAACTCACGCTACGGCCGGGCGCGCGATCCCCGTGCCCATATCGACGCAGGCGTCAGTTCGCCGCCCCGAAGTAGCCGCGGACCGCGACGGTCAACCTCTCCAGACTGGTGTGTGCCAGCTGGCCGGCGGGCCGGCCACCGCCTTCGGATCCAGGGACCGCAATCGCGAGAGATCCACGGCCGCGGCCGTGGGCCAGTCCTGCCGGCGGTGACAATGACGACCCGCAGGCGCTGGCTCCCCACGTACTGAAGGATGCTCCCGCGCCTCACTCAGCCCACCCAGGATGCGTCATCGCGGGCAGCGAACGCATCGATGGCCGCACGTTCATCGGGACTGGCCTGCGCATCCCACTCCCGGTAAGTCTCCAGTGCAGCAGCTTCGAGGTAGGCCACCAGGGCGGCATTGACCGTCGATGAGAGTGTCGCACCTGGTGTGCACCGCACATGTGCGGCCAGCATCTGGTCGACCTCCGGGCGCATCGACAGTGTCCGCTTGATTGCCTGGGTCATACCACGGGACCCTACCGCCGGGCGGTGGTAGGTCTGGGTTGCCGGGCCGGAGTGTTCAGCCGGCGATCGGGGGGGCCCAGTGCGGGCGCGGGATCAGGCAGAACGGGTGGCCGGCCGGGTCGGCGTAGGTGCGGTGCCCCGGCCCCGCCACGGCCAGCGGCCGGGCGCCCAGCGCCAGCACCGCTGGCTCCGCCGCCGCCACATCGTCCACCATCACGTCAAAGTGGATCTGCTGTGGGTACGCCGGATCCGGCCAGCGCGGCGGCTTGTGCTCGGGGACGAGCTGGAACGCCAACCCGGAGGTCGTGGTATCCCGGGACACCACGACGAAATCCTCGCTCTGGTACGTCACTGGCAGGCCGAGCAGCTGGGAGTAGAAGCGGGCGAGGGCGGCCGGGTCGGGGCAGTCGAGGATGGCGTGGTGCAGCCGGCCGATCATCGGGCCACCATACCGGGGCCGGTATCCTCACGGCAGTCAGAGCGCCATGAACCCCACTTGGTGTGAAGACTGCCGTACCGTGGACCGGGCGGCGGACGGAATTCTGCTCAGCAAGCTCCCCGACCCGCCGCACGTCGAGCAGGTTGCGGCCGAGTCGGTCGCCAGGCCAAATTGTGGCGAGCTTGGATTAGGCTGTCCACTATGGAGGCTGGGAGGGAGAGCCGGACTGCGGTACTGACCTGCCAGGCGCGCGCCGCCGCCGACGGGCTGCTGGTTGCCGATCGGTTCAGCGACCCGGTCGCGATCGAGCTGCTGGCCGGCGACGAACGCGCCGTCGTGCGCCAGGTCCGCGACCAGGCTCCGCCACGGCGTTGGTCGGAGCGGATGGGGTACGAGGTGGTACGGGTGACGACGGGGATCCTCGTCGCGCGTACCGTCGCGATCGACGACGCGATCCGCGACCACACAGCGCCGCAGCTGGTGATCCTCGGCGGCGGCCTGGACGCGCGCGCCTGGCGGATGCCACAACTGTCCACTGTGGATGTGTTTGAGGTGGACCATCCGGCGAGCCAGCAGGACAAGCGCGACCGGATCGGCGACCGGGCGCCACTGGCGAAGTCGGTACGCTTCGTGCCGGTCGACTTCGCCCGTGGGCGGCTGGACGCGGCGCTGGAGTCGGCCGGCCACCGGGCCGATCAGGCCACGGTCTGGGTCTGGGAGGCGGTGGTGCAGTACCTGCGCAACGCCGAAGTGGTCAGCACCGTACAGGCGCTCGCCGGCCGCTCCGCCCCGGGCAGCCGGCTGATCGTCAACTACGCCTCGCCGACGCTCACGATGGCCATCAGCTACCGCGCTGAGTCCCTCGTGGCGGCGGTGGTGAGGCGGCGCAGCCTGCTGGAGCACGAGCCGCGCCGCTCCACCTGGACACCAGCGGCCATGGCGGAACTGCTCTCGACGAACGGCTTCACCGTTGTCCGGGACGAGGCTCTGCTCACGATCGCCGGCGGTCTGTCCATTCCTGTCGCGCACCGGGGGTCCATGCGAAGCAGCCGGGTCGCCATCGCCGACCGTACCGCCTGACCGGCTAGAGGTACGGGCGCAGCAGGGCAAGGTCCGCGGTGGAGAGTCGGTCGCTGGCGGTCCTCACCTGGTGCCAGTAGGGGTACAGCAGCACCGGCTGGCTCACCTTGTCCAGGGCATCCAGCTCGCTGTCGGTGAGTACCAGATCGGCGGCGGCGAGGTTGTCGGCGAGCTGCTCGCTGCTGCGGGCGCCGATCACCAGCGAGGTGACACCCGGCTTGGTCAGCAGGTAGGCCAGGGCAACCCGGGCGGCCGAGACGCCATGCCCCTCGCCGATGCCGACCAGTACCTCGACGGTGTCGTAGAGCTTCTCCCGGTCGTGCACCGGCGGCTCGCCCCAGTCGGTGAGTTGCCGGGAGTCGCCGGTCGGCTGTACCCCGCGGCGGTACCTGCCGGAGAGCAGCCCGCCGGCGAGCGGGCTCCACACCAGGATGCCCAGGCCCTGGTCGATGGCGGCCGGTACCAGCTCGTATTCGGCGTCACGCGCCTGCAGCGAGTAGTAGATCTGCTGGCTGACAAAGCGCGGCAGGCCGAGCCGGTCGGCGGTACCCAGTGCCTTGAGCAGTTGCCAGCCGGTGTAGTTGGAGCAGCCGACGTAGCGCACCTTGCCGGCGGCGAGCAGCGATTCGAGCGCCGCCAGGGTCTCCTCCAGCGGGGTCAGGCCATCCCACTCGTGCACCTGATAGAGATCGATGTAGTCGGTGCCGAGCCGGCGCAGGCTGGCCTCGCAGCCGGAGATGATGTGGTGCCTGGAGAGGCCGGCGTCGTTGGGGCCGGGGCCCATAGTCATGCGTACCTTGGTGGCGAGCAGAACCTCGTCCCGGCGGCCGCGCAGCACCTCGCCCACGATCTCTTCAGAGAGGCCGGCGGAATACACATCGGCGGTGTCGATGAGATTGACGCCGGCCGCCAGGCAGGCGTCAATCTGCCGGCGCGCCTCGTCCACACCGGTGCTGCCGACGTTGGCGAAGCCACCGCGGCCGCCGAAGGACATGGTGCCCATAGTCAGTACGGAAACCTTGAGGCCGGAACGGCCGAGGGTGCGATACTCCACGGCCTCACCCTACCGAGTGGTCGGCGTCGGGCCAGCCGATGGTGTCGAGGAACTCCTCGACGGCGACCACCACGCGGCCGAGCACCGCGACCGACTCGGCCAGCGGGCCGGGCACGTTCATGCCGTGGTCTGCACCGTCAACCTCCAGCACGTGCGGCCCGAGCTGGCGGGCGGCCGCGGTGTCCCACAACTCGTCGGCGGTACCACCGACGAGTAGGAACGGTGCGGTTGCGCGGCGCAGCGCGTCGACCACCCACGCCTGCGAGAGCAGCGGGGTGAGCCAGACCGCCGGCAGGTCGCGCTCGGCGGCGAGCGCCGCGGCGGCTGTACCCAGCGACTTGCCGATCAGCAACGGCGTGCCACCGATCGCGTCGAGCACCGGAGTCGCCTCGCCACGCACCCAGCCCTCGACCTTCGGCCCCAACGGCACCGCCATCGGCTGCGTCCACGTGTGCCGGTGTACGGTCGCCCCGCGCCGCTCCGCCACCCCAGCGGCGTACCACAGCAGTGGCATGTTCGGTCCGAACATGCGGCCGGGAAGAACGACCGCGTCTGGCATGCGATGAACCTACTACGCTTGGCCGATGTCGTTTGACACTAAACGGATCCGGGCCGGTATCCCGGCGTTGCGGGATGGCTACGCGTACCTGGACGGCGCCGCCGGTACACAGGTGCCGGAGAGCGTCATCGAGGCGATCGCCGGGGCATACCGGGCCGGGCTGGGCAACGTCGGTGGTGCTTTCCCGGCCAGCGATCGGGCCGGCGCGATCGTCGCCGGAGCGCGGGCGGCGCTCGCCGATCTGGTCGGTGGCGACCCGGCCGGAGTTGTCCTCGGGCCGAACATGACGACGCTGACCTACCGGCTGGCGTACACGCTGTCCCGGTCCTGGCGCCCGGGTGACGAGGTGGTCGTCTCCCGGCTGGACCATGATGCCAACGTGCGGCCGTGGGTACAGGTGGCGCAGCGGGCCGGTGCCACCCTGCGCTGGGCCGAGTTCGACCCGGCCACCGGCGAGCTGCCGGCCGAGCAGTACTGGCAACTGGTCTCCGATCGCACCAGGCTGGTAGCGGTGACCGCGGCCAGCAATGTGCTGGGCACCCGGCCGGATGTCCCGGCCATCACCGCGATCGCCCGGCAGGCCGGCGCATTGTCCTATGTGGATGGTGTGCACGCCACCCCGCACGTACCGGTGGATGTGGCCGCGCTGGGTGCGGATTTCTACGCCACCAGCGCGTACAAGTGGTGCGGTCCGCATCTCGGTGCCGTGGTCGCCGACCCGGCGTTGCTGGAGACGCTGCGCCCGGACAAGCTCGCCTCATCCCCCGACGATGTGCCGGAGCGGTTCGAGGCGGGTACCGCGCAGCTGGCCGACCTGGCCGGTGTCACGGCCGCGGTGGACCACCTGGCGGCACTGGCGCCCGGCGAGGCGGCAGCCGGCGGGGCGGCGAGCCGGCGGGAACGGCTGCTCGCCTCGATGGCCGCGGCGCAGCGGTACGAGATGGAACTGTTCGGCGTGCTGCTCGACCGGCTGGCCGCCATGCCACACGTGACCCTGTACGGCAAGGCGAAAAGCCGGACGCCGACGGCGTACTTCACCGTCGCCGGGCACACCCCGGCCCGGGTCGCCGCGCACCTGGCGCAGCGCCGGGTCAACGTGTGGAACGGGCACAACTACGCCTGGGAGGCGACCCAGCTGCTCGGTATCCGGGACGCCGGCTCGGCGGTGCGCGCCGGCCTGGTGCACTACAACGACGCCGACGAGGTACGCCGGTTGGTCGACGCCGTGGCTGAGCTGGGGCCGGCATGAGCGTGCTGCAGGCCTTCGACCTGACCGGCCGGGTCGCCGTGGTGACCGGCGCCAACCGTGGCCTGGGGCGCGCCTTCGCCACCGCGCTCGGCGAGGCGGGCGCCCGGGTCGCGCTGCTGGTTCGCGATCGGGACAGCGCCGACCAGGCGCTGGCGGACCTAGCCGGGCGGAGCATCCAGGCGCAGGCTTTCGTCGCCGACGTGACTCGACGGTCCGATGTGGACAGTGTGGTCGGCGGGATCGCCGAGCGGATGGGTGGGGTACACGTCCTGGTGAACAACGCCGGTACCTGTATCCACCGGCCGGCGCTTGAGGTGAGTGACGACGAGTGGCACCAGGTCATCGACGTCAACCTGCACGGCGTGTGGAACTGCTGCCAGGCTTTCGGCGCCTGGATGGCGGAGCATGGCGGCGGCTGCATCGTCAACATCGGCTCCATCTCGGCGCAGATCGTGAACCGTCCACAGTGGCAGCCGGCGTACAACGCGTCGAAGGCGGCGGTACACCAGCTGACCCGGTCGTTGGCCGCGGAGTGGGCGCCACTGGGCATCCGGGTCAACGCGCTCGCCCCGGGTTACGTGAAGACCGAGATGGCACCGGTGGACCGGCCGGAGTTCCGCCGGTACTGGATCGAGGATGCGCCGATGCAGCGGTACGCCACCCCGGAGGAGATCGCACCGAGCGTCGTCTATCTGGCGAGCGACGCCTCGGCGTTCATGACCGGTTCGGTCCTGGTGATCGACGGAGGTTACACGGTCTTCTGAGTGAACCCTCCCCCCAATCGCCCCGTATCCATCCAAGAGGGGGAACGGGCGCAATCCGGTCCCCTCATCTATACGGGGAGATTGGGGAGTATCACATGCAGTACATCCGGTCGCACCGCGCCCCAGAAGGGCACGCCCCGGCCAGGAAGCGGCTGCGTCGCATCGGGCTCGCCGCCGCGGTCACCGCGGCCGTCGGTGCCGCCGTCGTGGCGCTGACCGGCATCGGCGATGCCGCGACCATGACCGGCCAGGTGCGCGCCACCGGCAGTGCGGCCGCCATTCCCGGTAGCTACGTGGTGGTACTCAAAGACAGCTCGGTCAGCTCATCGGCCGTCGGATCGACCGCCTCCAGCATGGCTACCCGGTACGGCGGCAAGGTCCAACGCAGCTGGGGAGTTGCGCTGCGTGGCTTTGAGTTCACTGGCAGCTCTCTCTCGGCACGGCGGCTCGCGGCCGACCCGTCGGTGGCCTATGTGGAGCAGAACCAGGTGTTCCGGGTCGACGACACGCAGCAGAACGCGACCTTCGGCCTGGACCGGATCGACCAGCGCAACCTGCCGGTCGACGGCACCTACACGTTCTCCACCACCGCGTCGAACGTGCACGCGTACGTCATCGACACCGGGATCCGGCTCACCCACGCCGACTTCGGCGGCCGGGCCACCAGCGGAGCCGACTTCGTCGACAACGACACCGACGCCACCGACTGCAACGGGCACGGTACCCACGTCTCCGGCACCATCGGTGGTACCACCTTCGGCGTGGCCAAGCAGATCCAGCTGGTGGCGGTACGGGTACTGGACTGCAACGGCAGTGGCAGCACGGCCGGTGTGATCGCCGGCGTCAACTTCGTCACCCAGAACGCGATCCACCCCGCGGTGGCGAACATGAGCCTCGGTGGCGGGGTCAGCAAGGCGCTGGACGACGCGGTGCAGAACTCGATCGACTCCGGGGTGACGTACGCGATCGCCGCCGGCAACGACGGTGCCAACGCGTGCAACACCAGCCCGGCCCGGGTGACCGGCGCGCTCACCGTCGGTGCCACACAACAGGATGACACCAGGGCCTCGTTCTCCAACATCGGGCGCTGTGTGGACATCTTCGCGCCCGGGGTGAACATCACCTCGGACTTCCTCGACAGCGACACCGCGACCGCCGTGCTCAGCGGTACGTCGATGTCCACCCCGCACGTGGCCGGTGGCGCAGCGCTGTTCCTGGCGACCCACCCGACGGCCAGCCCGGCCGAGGTGGCCACCGCATTGACCAGCGCGGCAACCACCGGCGTGGTGGGCGACCCGGGCAAGCACTCCCCCGACCGCCTGCTGTTCGTGAGCTGACCTGCTGGGCAGGGCCGGCTGCTGCTGGGAAGGGACCGGGCGGATCGAACTGGGCCGGGATGAGGACTTGACGCACCTTCTCCCGGCCCAGCTCGACCGCCGGCACCCGGTACGGCACCCAGCCCGGTACGGCGTCTCACCACGCAGGGGTACCGGAGGGTCACCCGCTGCGCCGGGCGCGTACCCTCGCCGCGCTGGTCCACAATGGATGCCTGCTGACTCTTCCGCCTCCGGCCGGACCCGCGCATACTGCCCCCATGGTTTTGTGGCACGACGAGGCCGCGCAGCCACGGGAGCAATTTTCGGGGCGGCCCCGCCTCAGCTCCGGATCGACCGGCATCCCGGCGGCCGGCTTCGGCCGCGCCCGTGATGCCTGGGAGCGGCTCGCATTCCGTTGCGGCCTGGTCGGGCTGAGCGTGGCGCTGCTCGCCGTCCTCGCCCTCGTCCTCCACATGCGACTCTCCGGCTGACCCGGCCGGCTGACCCGGTCCCCGCGGCACCCGGCCGCCGCGGCACCCGCACCGGTCAGCCGTGGCCGAGCGCCCGGTACCGGGGCGGCTGCGGGAAGTTCTCCGGCGGCTGGCCCTGCACCGCAGCCAACAGCGCGCTGCCGACCGCCGCATCCACCGAGTTGGAGACT
>JAFMQQ010000738.1 GCA_017354595.1 Micromonosporaceae bacterium | reverse complement strand
TCGGCAGCGCCCGCTCGCCGTACAGCCAGTTGCGCCGCGTCTCCAGCAGGTACGCCATCACCCGCACCGCGTCGATCGGCGCCCCGACCCGGTACTGGGCGGCGGTACCGCCTGGGCCGATCTTGATACCCACGTCCGGCCCGTGCAGGTGCCCGAACGCGTTCTCGTCGGTCACGTCGTCGCCGAAGTACAGCACCGCGCTGGCGGACAGCTGCATCCGCAGCACGTCCAGCGCGGTGCCCTTGTGCGTCGGCAGCACCAGCAGCTCCATCACCGCCTTGCCGACCGAGACGTGGATTCCGGGCCAGGTGGCCGGGCCCCGGCGCAGCAGATCGAGTACATGCTGCGCAACCTCGTGCGCGGCGGTGCGGGTGTGCACCGCGATGCTCGCCGGTTTCGGCTCCAGCCGCACTCCGGGCTGGTCCGCCACGATCTCCTCGACCGCGTGCTGCAGCCGGGTACGCAGCTCGCGCAGCTCCGGCGAGAGTCGCTGCACGAAGCCGATGTCGAACTCGGAGCCGTGGCTGCCCACCAGATGTACCTCGCTGGGCAGCCGGGAGAGGGTGGCCAGGTCGCGCAGGGCCCGCCCGGAGACCACCGCGACCGCGGTCTGTGGCAACGCGGCCAGCGCACGGATGGCGGCCACCGCCTCGGGCAGCGGTACCGCCTGGGTGGGGTCCTCCACGATGGGCGCGAGGGTCCCGTCGTAGTCGCACGCCACGAGCAGGTGTGGGACACGGGCTATGCGCCCCACGGCGGCGCGCAGTGGGGGATCGATGAGGGTGGTCACGTATTGTCCTCGGAGCGGGTGGGTGTCGGGGCCGGGACTCCGAGAGCAGACAAGAACGATGTTGCCCAATGGCGTACGTCGTGGGCGCGCAGGTGCCGCCGCATCGTGCGCATCCGGCGCGCCGCATCCGCCTCATCGACGTTGACGGCGCGCATCAGCGCGTCCTTCACGCCTTGCAGGTCGTGCGGGTTGCACAGGAACGCCTGCCGCAGCTCACCCGCGGCGCCGGCGAACTCGGAGAGCACCAGGGCACCACCGAGGTCGACCCGGGCCGCGACGTACTCCTTGGCCACCAAGTTCATGCCGTCTCGCAGAGGGGTAACCATCATGACATCGGCCGCACAATACATGGCGACCAACTCACTGCGACTGTACGACTGGTGAAGGTAATGCACTGCCGGTACGCCGACACGACCGTACTCCCCGTTGATCCGGCCGACCTCGCGCTCGACCTTCACCCGCAGTGCCTGGTAATGCTCAATGCGTTCCCGGCTCGGGGTAGCGACCTGCACCATCACCGCATCCGGCACCGAGAGTCGGTTTTCCGACAGTAGCTCCCGGAAGGCTTTGAACCGTTGCTCGATCCCCTTGGTGTAATCGAGCCGGTCCACTCCGAGGATGAGCATCTTCGGGTCGCCCAGCTCCTTGCGGATCTGTGCGGAACGGGCCAGCACGTGCGGCGTGGAGGCGAGCTCCTCGATCTGAAGTACATCGATGGAGATGGGGAACGCGGCGGCGTGCACCAGCCGGTCGTCGACCTCGACCCCGGCGCCACGGGGCCGCAGGCCGAGCAGGTGCCGGGTCAGCCGGAGGAAGTTCTGCGCGGCCAGCGGTCGCTGGAAGCCGACCAGGTCGGCGCCGAGCAGGCCGCGGAGCACCTCGGCCCGGCGGGGCAGCTGCATGAACAGCTCCACCGGCGGGAACGGGATGTGCAGGAAGAAGCCGATCTTCAGGTCGGGGCGCAGCGCGCGCAGCATCGCCGGTACCAGCTGCAGCTGATAGTCCTGTACCCAGACCGTGGCCTGTGGCGCCGCCTCGTCCGCCGCTGCCTCGGCGAACCGCTGGTTGACCCGCCGGTACGCCTCCCACCAGCTGCGCTTGTAGAACGGGGTCTCCACCGCGTCGTGGTAGAGCGGCCACAGGCTGGAGTTGGCGAAGCCCTCGTAGTAGCGCTCGAGGTCGTCTGTGGTCAGGTTCACCGGGCGCAGCCGCATCTGGTCATGCTCGAATGCCTCGGGCGCCGGTTCGCCGGGCTCCGCCGCCCGGCCCGACCACCCGACCCAGGTGCCGCGCCGCGCGGCGAGTACCGGGTGCAGCGCGGTTACCAGTCCGCCCGGGCTGCGCCGCCAGGACCGCTCGCCGTCGTTGATGACCTCGTCGACCGGCAGCCGGTTGGCCACCACGACGAAGGATCCACGATCCACAGCGTCAGCCTACTTTGACAAATCGGACCTCGCCGGCCCGGTGTACCAACCCCGATGCCCCCACAAGTGGCGGCACGGTGAGATCCTGCCAGACATGTCCCAGGACTCGGCCCGCCGCGGGGTGGTCATCACCCTCCAGGTCCTGCTCGCCATGCTCTTCCTCGCCATCATCGGCGGCGTGGGAGG
>JAFMQQ010000737.1:2186-2402 GCA_017354595.1 Micromonosporaceae bacterium | reverse complement strand
GAACCGCCGGCTGAGCTGGCCGCGCAGGCGAACGTGACCGCGCAGGCGTACGACGATGCGAACGCCGACCGGGCCGCCTTCTGGGCACGGCAGGCGCGCCGGCTGACCTGGGCCAAGGAGTGGGACCAGGTGCTGGACTGGTCGCGGCCGCCGTTCGCGAAATGGTTCGTCGGTGGGCAGCTGAACATCGCGGAGAACTGCCTGGACCGCCACCTC
>JAFMQQ010000737.1:0-2176 GCA_017354595.1 Micromonosporaceae bacterium | reverse complement strand
GCAGGGTAGCCATCTACTGGGAGGGCGAGCCGGGCGACGCCAGGACCATCACGTACGCAGACCTGCACCGCTCGGTCTGCCAGGCGGCGAACGCACTCACCGCGCTCGGCGTGACCGCGGGCGACCGGGTGGCGATATACATGCCGATGATTCCCGAGGCGGCGGTCGCGATGCTCGCCTGTGCCCGGATCGGTGCCACGCACAGCGTCGTCTTCGGCGGCTTCTCGGTGGACGCGCTCACCGGCCGGATCCAGGACGCCGAGGCGAAGCTCGTCATCACCGCCGACGGCGGGTACCGGCGCGGCAAACCCGCCGCGCTCAAGCCGACCGTGGATGCCTCGGTCGCCACCTGTCCAAGCATCCAGCATGTGCTCGTGGTACGCCGCACCGGCCAGGAGGTGGACTGGACGCCAGGGCGGGACCTGTGGTGGCACGAGGTGGTGGAGACCGCGAGCGCCGAGCACACGCCGCAGCCATTCGACGCCGAACACCCGCTGTTCATCCTGTACACCAGCGGGACGACCGCGAAGCCGAAGGGGATCCTGCACACCACCGGCGGGTACCTCACCCAGGTTTCGTACACCCATCACGCGGTCTTCGACCTCAAGCCTGCGACCGATGTCTTCTGGTGCACCGCCGACATCGGCTGGGTCACCGGGCATTCGTACATTGTGTACGGTCCACTTGCGAACGCCGCGACACAGGTGATGTACGAGGGCACCCCGGACACCCCGAACCGCGGCCGGTTCTGGGAGATCGTGCAGAAGTACAAGGTGACCATCCTGTACACCGCGCCCACGCTGATCCGCACCATGATGAAGTGGGGAGACGAGATCCCGGCGCAGTACGATCTGTCCTCGCTGCGGCTGCTGGGCAGCGTGGGTGAGCCGATCAACCCGGAGGCGTGGATCTGGTACCGGCAGAACATCGGCCGCGGGCAGACGCCGGTGGTGGACACCTGGTGGCAGACCGAGACCGGCGGGATCATGATCAGCCCGTTGCCCGGTGTCACCGCAACCAAGCCGGGTTCGGCGATGCGGCCGCTGCCCGGGATCGTGGCGGATGTGGTGGATGACCGGGGCGCGAGCGTACCGGACGGCGGCGGTGGGTTCCTGGTGCTGCGCCAGCCGTGGCCGGGGATGCTGCGCACCATCTGGGGCGACGACCAGCGGTTCATCGACACGTACTGGTCGCGCTTTGACGGGATGTACTTCGCCGGCGACGGCGCGAAGAAGGACGACGACGGCGACCTCTGGCTGCTCGGCCGGGTGGATGACGTGATGCTCATCTCCGGCCACAACATCTCCACCACCGAGGTGGAGTCGGCGCTGGTCAGCCACCCGAAGGTGGCGGAGTCCGCAGTGGTGGGCGCGACCGACCCGACCACCGGGCAGGCGATCGTCGCCTTCGTCATCCTGCGCGGCGGGGTGGAGGAGGGCGAGGCGCTGCTCGGCGAGCTGCGCGACCACGTGGCGCACACGCTCGGCCCGATCGCCAAGCCACGCCAGATCATGCTGGTACCCGAGCTGCCGAAGACCCGGTCCGGGAAGATCATGCGGCGGCTGCTGCGGGACGTGGCGGAGAACCGGTCGCTGGGCGACGTGACGACCCTGCAGGACTCGACGGTGATGGATCTCATCTCCTCCGGGATGCGTGGCGCCAAGTCCGAAGAGGAGTAACCACGGCCGCGGGGGGCACCCCGGCGCTGGTGTTGCTGCGCCGGGAGAAGGTCGCGCACTCGGTGCACGAGTACCGGCACGACCCGCACGCCGGGTCGTACGGTGCGCAGGCGGCCACCGCGCTCGGTGTCGACCCGGCGCGCTGCTTCAAGACGCTGGTGGCCACAGTGGACGGACAGCTGGTGGTGGCGGTGGTACCGGTCAGTGGCACGCTTGACCTCAAGGCGCTGGCAGCGGCGCGGGGCGGCAAACGCGCCACGATGGCCGAACCGGCCCTGGCCCAGCAGGCCACCGGGTACGTGCTGGGTGGGATCAGCCCGCTGGGCCAGCGCAGGCGGCTGCCGACCGTACTCGATGTGTCCATAATGGACGGCCCGAGCGCGTACGTCTCGGCCGGGCGGCGCGGCCTGGAGGTGGAGCTGGACCCGGCCGACCTGGCCCGGCTCACCGGCGCGACACTGGCCCCGATCGCAGCCGCCGGTTAGCGGTCGACCGGG
>JAFMQQ010000170.1 GCA_017354595.1 Micromonosporaceae bacterium | reverse complement strand
ACCCGGGGTACCGGGAAGTCCAGCGCCCGGGTCCAGTCCTCGCGGGTGCTGGGTGCCGCGCCCCACGGGTTGCCCCGGTTCTCCAGGTTGCGCAGCATCCCACCGGCCTCGGTCGGGAAGTTGGACTCGATCAGCACCTGGTACCGGCGCATGTCCACGATGTGGTCGACGTGCTCGATGTCGACCGGGCACTGCTCGACGCAGGCGCCACAGGTGGTACACGACCAGAGCACGTCCGGGTCGATAATGCCGGCGCTGTCCGCGCCACCCACCAGCGGGCGCTCCGCCTCGCCGGGCTCGCCGGCCGCCTTCGCGTACAGGTGGTCGCGCAGGCTCAGCACCAGCAGCTTCGGGGAGAGCGGCTTGCCGGTGTTCCAGGCCGGGCACTGCGATTGGCACCGCCCGCATTCGGTACAGGTGGTGAAGTCGAGCAGCCCCTTCCAGCTGAACTGCTCCACAGTGGACACACCGAACTGGTCGCGCTCCGGGTCGGCCTCCTCGAAGTCCAGCGGCTTGCCGGCGCTCATCATCGGCCGCAGCCCGCCCAGCGCCGGCCGGGCCAGCGCCGGATCCACCTGCCGCTTGAAGAAGATGTTCGGGAAGGCGGCGAACCGGTGCCACGCCACCCCCATGGTGAGGTTGGCCGCCAGCACCGCCAGCCAGGCCATCGACACCAGGATCTTCGCCAACCCGATCAGCGAGACCGCGGTACCGCTGGCCGGCAGTACCCCGCCCAGCGCGCGGCTGACCGGCGCCGCCCAGGTCGGGAAGGGCAGCACCCCGTTCGCGGCCTTGAAGCCGCGGATCAGCAGGCCACAGGCGAGTACCACGAGGATGACGGCCTCGACGAAGTACCCCTGCCACATGGTCGAGCCGGTGAACCGGGACCAGCCCCGCCGGCGTGGCCGGTTGGCCAACCGGATCGCGATCAGTACCAGGATCGCCGGGATACCGAGCACCGAGAGCACCTCGGTCACCAGGCCGAAGCCCACCCAGTGACCCAGCCACGGCAACTCACCGGCCGGCGAGAAGACCTCCCAGTACGCCTCCACCACCAGCGAGACGAGCAGGATGAAGCCGACCATGACGAACCAGTGGGCGGCGCCGACGACGCTCCACTTGAGCATCCGGGTGTGGCCGAGCGTCTCGGCCAGCATCACCCGCAGCCGGGCGCCCTTGCGCGTGAACCGCTCCGGATCCGGCTGGCCCAGCCGTACCACCCGCACGATCCGCGCCACCGCCAAGGCGAACAGCACCACCGCCGCCGCCGTCGCGGCCAGCGCGACCGGGCCGGTGACCCACTGGACGGGTCCCAACGGGGTCTAGCGCCAGCGCGCGAGCAGTGGGAGCGAGGCGACCATTGAGCCGAAGCCGATCGCCAGGTTCCAGTACTGCCAGCTGGCGACCGGGTACTCCTGGGCCGAGAGGTAGTAGACCACGAGCCAGGCGATGCCCACGAAGATCAGGACGAGGGCGGTCGCCGGTACCCAGGTCGGGCTCGGCCGGCGCTTGTTGGCGGACGAGATCCGAGGTGCGATCTCGCTCGGGGGCGTGTAGACCTTCTTCTGCCGAACGCGGGACTTGGGCACGTTTCTCTCCTGAAATGAATCTGACCCGACTAGCGTAGTCGGGTCGGCGCCTGATCGTTACCCAGCAGGAGGACTTTCGCCGGCGGGGTGGGCGGAGCCGGCGATAAGAAGGATGCGATGGAGTTGGGCAGGCTGGGCACGCTGGTTCGCCGGATGATCCGGGTGGTACGCCCCCGTAGGCGGCGACCGACCGGCTGGTCGGTCGCGGTGCCACTGGTCGCCTTCGCGGCCGGGCTGCTGTTCACCACCACGGCGACCACGGCCCGGGGTACCCCGCTGCGGGACGACCGTACCCCCCAGCTGAGCAACCTTATCGCGGACCGCAACCGGCAGATCGCGGCCGAGGAGCAGCAGGACACCGCGCTGCAGGCGGAGGTCGACGGCCTGACCCGGGCGGTCGGCGGCTCCGACGCCGACACCGAGCAGGCGCAGCAGCGCGGCGACGCCAACCGTGGCGGCGCCGGTCTGGTCGCGATGCACGGCCCCGGCCTCAAGGTGAGCCTGGACGACGCTCCGCGCCGGGCCGACGGCAGCCGGCCGGCGGGCGCCAGCGCCGACGATCTGGTCGTGCACCAGCAGGACGTGCAGGCGGTAGTGAACGCGCTGTGGGCCGGTGGGGCGGAGGCCATGACAATCATGAACGTCCGGGTCATATCGACGAGTGCGGTACGCTGCGTGGGTAATACCCTGCTGCTGAACGGGCGGGTGTATTCGCCACCGTTCGTGATAAACGCCATCGGAGATCCACGCCGGATGCGGGGCGCGCTGGACACGTCGGACGGGGTGCGCGCCTTCCGGGAGGCGGTACAGGACTTCGGGCTCGGATACACAGTGGAGGACGAAGCGGATGTCACCCTCCCCGGGTACCAGGGCTCAACCTCGCTGCAATACGCCAAACCGGTCGGATGAGTTCAGATGAAGACATCCCACGTACCCCGGCACAGGGCGCACGAAGATGACCAGACCGTCGTCATGCCCAGAGTGCCGGCGGCCGGCGCCGACACGGCGGTCATACCGAAGCCAGGCGACGACGAGACCGCGGTCATATCCAGGCCGACCGGGGACGAGACCGCGGTCCTGCCCCGGCTGAGCGCGGCCGCGACCGTCCTGCTGCCGAGGATCCTCACTGCGCCGGTACGGGCCGCGACCGCCCTCGCGCCGGCCGCCCGGAGCACCTGGGACGTGCTGCGCGTCGTGGCCCGGGGCGCAGGCGAGGCGCTGATCACCATCGGCGTGGTGGTGCTACTGCTGGCGGCGTACGAGGTCTGGGGCAAGACCGCCATCGTCGCCGCGCACCAGAACGACCTGAACCGGAACTGGGACAACTCCGTGGTCGGGTCCCCCAGCCCGACCGCAGCACTGCCGCCAGGGTGGGCGCTGGCCCGGCTCTACATCCCCAAGTTGAAGCTGCACTGGGTCGTGGTGGAGGGCGTCGACCTGAAGGACCTCCGGTACGCCCCGGGCCACTACCCGGGCACCGCACTGCCCGGCCAGGTCGGAAACTTCTCCGTCGCCGGCCATCGGGAACTCGGCATCTTCTGGGACCTGAACCAGGTACTCCCCGGCGACGACGTGATCGTGGAGACGAAGACAGACTGGTTCGTGTACCAGGTCTTCCAGAACCAGATCGTCACCCCGACCTCGATCCAGGTGGTGGCGCCGGTACCGAACCAACCCGGTGCGAAACCGGTCGACAAGGACCTGACCCTAACGACCTGCAACCCGAAGGGCGCCAACTACCAGCGCCTGGTGGTGCACGCGAAGATGGTCGAGTCGCTGCCGCACAACCAACGGCCCACGCAGCTGCCGCCCGGCTCCGAAAACTGAGGAGACTGACGTGTACGGCTGGATCTGGCGGCACCTGCCGTTCGGCCTGCCCGGCCGGATCGTCGGCTCGCTGGTACTGGTGTCGGCCGCCGTGGCGCTGCTGTGGTACGTCGCCTTCCCCGCGATCGACCCACTGCTACCGTTCAACAACGACGGTCAGGTGACCGGCCCGCTGGCACCCCCGCCAGCGATCGACTCGCCGGTACCCTCCTTGACGCCGTCCGTCGCCCCGTCGGCACAACTCCCGAGGTGAGACCCATGCGCATCCTGGTCGTGGACAACTACGACTCGTTCGTCTACAACCTGGTGCAGTATCTGGGCCAGCTCGGGGTGGAGTGCGAGGTACGCCGCAACGACGAGATCGCCCTGGCCGAGGTGGGCCGGCTGATCTCCGCCGGCGGGGTGGGTCGAGCCGGCAATCAGGAAGCTCCGGCCGGCATCCTGCTCTCACCCGGCCCGAGCACCCCGGAGCGGGCCGGTATCTGCATGGACGTGATCCGCGAGTACGGCGGCCAGGTGCCGATCCTCGGCGTGTGCCTCGGCCACCAGGCGTTCGGGGCGGCGTACGGCGCCACGGTGACCCGGGCGCCGGAGTTGCTGCACGGCAAGACCTCCGAGGTACACCACGAGGGCGCCGGTACTCTTGCCGGCCAGCCGTCGCCGTTCACGGCGACCCGGTACCACTCGCTCGCCGTGGTGGAGTCCACGCTGCCGGACGAGATCGAGGTCACCGGGCGTACCGCCTCCGGCGTGGTGATGGCGATGCGGCACCGCAGCCTGCCGATCGAGGGAGTGCAGTTCCACCCCGAGTCGGTACTCACCCAGGGCGGGCACCGGATCCTGGCCAACTGGCTGGCCACCTGCGGCCAGCCGGAGGCGCTGGAACGGGCGCCGCGCCTGGTGGCCGAGGTGGAGTCGCGCCGGCTGGCCGCCTTCGCCACCGCCTGAGCCAGGCCGGCGAGACCCACCCCACCGCGCGCCCCAGCGTCAGCCGGGGGCGGGTGAGGAGGGAGATGGCGCCGGCTGCGGGGACGGCGAGTTCTGCACGAACTGGCCTACAAAGATCGTGATCTTGTCAGTGAACTTCCTGACCACCCCGGCCGGGGGATCCGTACTGCGTGCCACTCCGTCCAGGGCCGGATCGCTGACGAACTTGGTCGCGGTGACGACATTAGTGAAGCCCGCGTTCCCCAGCTTGGTCCTCGCGTCGCCCAGGGACAGGTCCCGGACATCCGGCACCTGCCCTTCGTTGTGCAGCGACAGGTGCAGCGTCACCGTGCTGCCGGCGGCGACGCTGGTATCGGCCGGCGGCTCGGTGCTGTCCACCGTGTTCTCGGGCTTCACGCTGTCCACGTGGTCGGTCGTCACGTTCAGCCCCGCCTGCTTGAGCTGAGCCGTGGCGTCCGCCTCGCTCAGGTTCAGCACGTTCGGCACCGTTACCGTGCCCGGGCCGGTACAGACGTGGAACGTCACCGGCGTGCCCTGCTTCACCGACTGCTGGGCGGGCGGATCCTGGTCGACCACCTTGCCCGTCTGCTGGCAGCCGGACTTCTGGCTGGGCGCGCCGACCAGGTTCGCGTTGTTGAGCGCCTGGTTCGCCTCGGCCTGGGTCTTCCCGATCAGTTGCGGCACCGTCACCATCGGGGTGCGGTTGGCCAGCCAGATACCGGTACCCAGGGCCGCCACCGCGAGCACACCGAGCAGGCTGAGCGCCACCAGCACCCAGGTCGAGGCGCGCCGGCGCGGCGGCCCGCCGCCGACCTGCGCGAAGGTGCCGGTGTTCCGGTTGCCGATCACCCGCGGCGGGGGCGGCACCAGCTGTACCGTCTCCGAGTCGGGCAGCACCGGGGTGGCCAAGACCTGCCGGCCGGCCGCCGCCCGCAGCAGGTCGCCGCGCATCTCGCCGGCGCTCTGGTACCGGTTCATCCGGTTCTTGGCCAGCGCCTTGAGTACCACCGCGTCCACGGCCGGCGAGACGTCCCGGTTGGAGTGGCTCGGTGGTACCGGGTCCTCCCGCACGTGCTGGTACGCCACGCTGACCGGGTTGTCGCCGACGAACGGTGGGTTGCCGGTCAGCAGCTCATACAGCACGCACCCGGTCGCGTACACATCGGAGCGGGCATCGACCGTCTCACCGCGCGCCTGCTCCGGGGAGAGGTACTGGGCCGTACCGATCACGGCGCTGGTCTGCGTCATGGTGCTGGCACCGCTGGCCATCGCCCGGGCGATACCGAAGTCCATCACCTTGACCTGGCCGGTCTGGGTGAGCATCACGTTGCCCGGCTTGACGTCCCGGTGGATGATGCCGTGCCGGTGGCTGAACTCGAGCGCCGCGCAGATGTCCGCGGTGATCTCCAGGGCACGGCGGGGCATCAGCCGCCCCTCGGCGGCGAGGACCTCCTTCAATGTCCGGCCGTTGACGAACTCCATCACGATGTACGGCAGCGTCTCGCCGTTGGCCCCGTGCTCCTCGCCCGTGTCGTAGACAGCGACGATCGCCGGGTGGTTGAGCGAGGCCGAGTTCTGCGCCTCACGTCGGAACCGCAATTGGAAGTTCTCGTCGCGAGCCAGGTCGGGCCGCAGCATCTTGATCGCGACGTCCCGGCCGAGTCGGAGGTCCCGTCCCCGGTGTACCTCGGCCATCCCGCCGTAGCCGAGCAGCTCGCCGACCTGGTACCTGCCCCCGAGCAGGCGGCCCGCACTCATCTCGTCAGTCGTCCCTTGCCATTGATGTTGGTACCCAATCTATCGGTCCATCTGAATTAGCCGCCCAATGGCCCACTGCTGGTCGGGGCGACGCTGGGCAACCCACCGCCGCCATCACCCGGGCCACCGCCACCGCCCGGCCCCTGGTTGTCCGAGGGGCAGAGCGGGTTCTTGAGTCCACCGGGCAGGGTGCACCCCGGCGTTGGATTGCCGCCGCCGTTCTGACCGCTGGCGACCGTGAGGGTGATCGTCGTGCCCTTGGGCTGAGGACCGCACGGGTTGATGTCGACCACCCGGCCCTGCCGGCCGCCGTCCTGCTGGGCCCGTTGCACGAGGAAGCCGTTCTGCTCCAGTTGCTGCTGCACCCGGTTCGCCTGCTGGCCGACGAGCTGGTTGCAGTTCACGTCGACCGTCTCCACCGTGGGCTGGCCACCACCGCCCGGTTGGCCGCTGTTGGCCTGCTGGGTGGCGGTACCGCCGCCACCGGCCGGAGTCCCGCCGCCACCGTGGTTGCCGAGCAGCGCCCAGGCGCCGACCGAGAGGCCGAGCAGAATCACCACCACACCGACTAAAGCGCCAACCAGCAACTTGTTGTTCTGGCCGCGCGGGCGACCAGGGCCGGCGTAGCCGGTCGTGCTGGGCACCGCCACCGGCGCCGTGTAGTGGCCGGTGTCGACGCGGGCCGGCGGCGCCGGTACCGACGCCGCGCCGCGGCTGTACCCGC
>JAFMQQ010000736.1 GCA_017354595.1 Micromonosporaceae bacterium | reverse complement strand
TGCGATCGACTCCGCCATCAGGCCCAGCAGTGCCAGCAGGTCGCCCCGGAGGGTACCCGTGTCCGGCGCGTCCATTGTGGACGCATGACAGCTGCGTACCGCGTCGGCGACCAGCTTCGCCTTGCGCGACCAGTGCCGGTAGAGGGTGGCCTTGCTGGCTCGGGCCCGGGCCGCCACGGCGTCCAGCCGTAGCGCCTCGTAGCCCACCTCCGCCAGCAGACCGTACGCCGCCCGCAGGATCTCCTGCTCCCGTTCCGCACTCAGCTTGGGCGAGCTCAGGCGGGCCGCGACATCCGTCATGAACTCACCCCCTGATCCGACCGTGCGAAACGAAACTGTTCCGTACGCTACCACCGGCGACCACGGGGTCGTCCACCGAAAAGAGGAATCGGTGGCGTGACACCCGACACTCGTACATGTGTTTGAAAGATGCGCTACGCTGACCCTCCATGACGGCCGTATTTCAGGGCTCGCTGCTCGACGGCGACGACCTCACACTCGAACCGCTCGCCGGCACGGTTGCGCGGACCGAGTTGCGCCACGGTGCCTGGGTCGACTTGCGCCGCGGCTGGCTGCGCGGCGCCGATGCGCTGTTCGCCCGGCTGATGGAGGACGTGCCGTGGCGGGCCGAGCGCCGGTCCATGTATGACCGGGTGGTCGACGTGCCACGGCTGCTGAGCTTCTACGAGGAGGGCGAGTCGCTGCCCGACCCGGCGCTCGAAGCGGCCCGCCGGGCGCTCGACCGGCACTACGCGGCCGAGTTGGGCGAGCCGTTCGCCACCGCCGGGCTCTGTCTCTACCGGGACGGTCGGGACAGTGTCGCCTGGCACGGCGACACGGTCGGCCGGGGATCGACCCAGGACACCATGGTCGCGATCCTCTCTCTCGGCTCGCCGCGCGCGCTGCTGTTGCGGCCGCGCGGTGGCGGTGGCGGCACGCTGCGCCACGAGCTCGGCCATGGCGACCTGCTGGTGATGGGCGGCAGTTGCCAGCGCACCTGGGAGCACGCGGTGCCGAAGACCGCCCGGCCGGTGGGTCCGCGGATCAGCATCCAGTACCGGCCCCGCGGCGTTCGCTAGCCGGGGATGCAGCTCATCCCATCATGGCTATAGCCACCGGCGCACAGGCGGTATGCTGGCGACCGTGGCTGAATCGGATGGCGCGGCGCTGACCGACGCGGCGTTCCACATCCTGCTCGCCCTCGCCGACCGCGAGCGGCACGGATACGAGATCCTCCAGGTGGTCGACGGCGACGCCGGCATGGCCGGCCGGCTGGGCACCACCACGCTGTACCGGACGATCCGCAACCTGTTGCGCGACGGGCTGGTCGAGGAGTCCGGCAGCCGGCCCGACCCGGAGCTGGACGACCAGCGGCGCCGGTACTACCGGCTGACCGCAGCGGGTCGGACCGCGGCGCGCGCCGAGATCGAGCGGCTGCGCCGGGTGCTCGCCGCCGCCGAGTCGACCACGCTGGTCCGCCGCCGCAGGGCGGGACTGGCCCACTGATGGCGATCGAGGTCGGCCGGGCCCGGCTGCTGCGCATCTCCGACCGTGGTTTCGCCTGCCTGGTCTGGCTGTTGCCCGGCGGGCTGCGCCGCGAGTACGCCGAGCCGATGCGGCAGACCTTTGCCGACCTGTGCGCGGCTTCGCTGCACCAGCGGGGCGCCACCGGCCTGGTTGCCACCTGGGTACGGGCGCTGCCCGACCTGCTCGCCACCGCCGGCCAGGAGTGGGCGGCGGCGATACTGCCGGCCGGGCCGGCACGCCCCGCGCGGGTGGGTGGCGTCGGTGCCACCCTGCTCACCGCGCTGGTGCTGATCTACAGCCAGGTGCGGTACCCGGCGAACCTGTCCCGGCCCGGCTACCTGGTGCCGTACCTGATCCTGCTGGCTGCGCTCGGCGGCCTGGCCGTGGCCATCGGTCGCGGCCGGATGACCTGCAGCGCGGCGGTGCCCTTCGGCCTCGCGACCGCCCCCAGCTGGCTGACCATCTACTCCGACTGGCCGGTGCTCGGCATCGCCGGTGTGGCCATGGTGCCCGTGCTGCTGGCGACCGCGGCTGCCATGGCTGCGCCGGGCGTGGGCGCCAGCGTGCGGGCCGGTGCCACGGCCGGTGCCGTCGCCGGGGCGATGCTGCTGCTGGTCAACCTCGGCGAAGGCCTGGCCACCATGGCGTGGCAGGTGCACGAGCCGAGCTATCTGGCCGAGTACGCCCGCACCGGGCAGAGCGACCTCGCGGCGTACATCGTCGGCGAGCGGATCGCCGGTGGGGCGTACCCGTGGCCGACGGTCTTCGTCGCGGGCGCCCTGGCCGGTCTGCTGGCCGGAGCCGCCCGCCGCCTGGCCACCCGGCCGGCCCCGAGCCGTTAGCTCCGCCGCCCCGCTAGTTCTGCAGTGCCGGGTGGTC
>JAFMQQ010000735.1 GCA_017354595.1 Micromonosporaceae bacterium | reverse complement strand
GCACCCTGGTCGAGAACATCAGTGGCATCCTTGCGGCCGCGCGCCGATCGGATGTGCCGGTGTTCTACACCGCCCAGCCCGGCGCGATGAGCCGGGCCGAACGCGGCCTGCTGTTCGACGTCTGGGGTCCAGGCATGAGCGCGGCGGAGAAGGACACCCGCATCGTCGAACGGCTGGCGCCGCGGCCGGGAGACGTACTGCTGAAGAAATGGCGCTACAGCGCCTTCGTACGCTCTCCACTCGAGACCGAGTTGCGCCGGCGCGGACGCGACCAGTTGGTGGTCTGCGGTGTCTACGCCCACGTGGGCTGCCTGATGACCGCCTGCGACGCGTTCTCCCGCGACATCGAGCCGTTCCTGGTCGCCGACGGCACAGCGGATTTCACCGCCGAGCACCACCGCTGGGCGTTGTCGTACGCCGCGACGAGGTGCGCCGCCGTCGTATCCGCCGGCCAGGTGCGGCGTAGCTTCGACGAACACCCAGCGGTGGCGCGCTCAGGAGCGCGGGATGCGGCGGGCCAACTCGACGCGTGACCGGATGTTCAGCTTCCGGAAGATGCGCCGCAGGTGGTAGTTCACCGTGTGCGGTGAACGGTAGACCCGCCCGGAGACCTGGCGGTTGGTGAGGCCCTGCCCGACCAGCCCGGCGATCGTCCGTTCAATCTCGGTAAGGCTGCTCCAGCCGCCGCCGTACCCGCTGGCGGAGTGGCCGTCCGCGTCCGGTTCGCCGTCGCCGTCGCCGTCCGGGCGGGTCACCTCCCGTTGCAGGTCGGCCAGGAGTGGGGCCGGTATCGACCGGACGACGCGCTGCCAGGTCTCGGCATCCCGGAACGCCATCCGCCGCCCGTCGGCCACCAGCACGTCATGCCGCATCGCCTCGGTCATCGCCGGCAGCAGCGTGGCGACCGGGACCCGGAGCAGTTCGCCCACCTGGCACGCGGTGAACGAGATACCCACCGCGGCCGCCACGTCGAGCATGTGCCGGCACTCCGGCGAGAGCCTGGCCAGCGGATCCGACCCGGGTGGCGTACCGGCCATCTGTTCAGTGCTTTGCGGGCCGATCCGGCGCAATGCCAGGCGTGCCCGCAGCGGCCACGGCCCGCCGGGCCGCTGGCGTCCGGACGCCACGTTCCACAAAGATTCGTCCACGTCATTCCCCCCGACTTGTTTCGTACCGTCCCGGCTCAGCGCCCCTCCGCCCATCCGGTGACCCGATCGAGAATCGCGCCCCAATCGCTGGCCGCGTCGCCGCGCCACGCCACATGCTGGTCGGGTCGTACCAACACCAGGTCGCGCTGCCAGATCCGGCGCGCGAGCGAGTCGTCCAGCACCAGGTGGTCCATCGGGATGCCACGCGCCGAAGCCAGCTCGACAGCCGCGCCACCGCGCTTCTCCGTGCTGAAGTCGACCATTGTGAAGCCCTGGCCCAGCCGGCCGTGGAGGCCGGCACCGTTGGCCAGCCGGAGGCTCGGTACCCGGGCACCGGGCCAGGTCGCCGGTACGATCTCGCGCCACCGCCAGGCCGGCGGCCGGCCCTGCTCGGGCCAGATCACCGGCGAGCCGTCATACCGGTAACCGCAGTGGATGCCCAGGTTGTCTATCTGGTAGGCGTCCTGCTCCAGGAAGCCGGCCAATTGCGCGTCGGTCGCGCCGTCTCCGGCCAACGCCGGGAAGCGCCGCCAGACATCCAGCAGGTTCGCGCACATCTCCCGGTTGAACAGAGCGACCGGCCGGCGCTCCAGGGCATAACTGGCGAGCAGGGCGGGTCCCGCCCAGCCGGCGAGCCGCCCGGCGAGCTTCCAGCCCAGATCGACGGCGTCGGCTATGCCGGTGTTCGCGCCGTGGCCGCCGGTCGGGAAGAACTGGTGCGCCGAGTCGCCGGCCAGGAACACGCGCCCGTCCCGGTACCGGTCGGCCACACCCAACCGGCCCTGCCAGTACGCCACATTGATGACTTCCTCAATGTCAATGGGTACGCCGAGCCGGCGCCGCACCTCGGCCACCGGATCGGCACCGGAGGGCCAGTCCTCCGGCAGCGGGAAGGTCGCCGTCCACGTGTCGTGCTCGTCGCGCGAGACCAGCGTCAGGCCGCTGGCGAGGATGGCGAGGAAGAAGCGTCCGTACCGGCGCAGTGCCGGATCGGCAGAGCGCAGGTACACGTCGCAGTGCTGGGTCACCGGACCGCGCAGCGTGGTTGCGATCCCGGCCGCGCTGCGTACCGCACTCGCCGCCCCGTCGCAGCCGACCAGGTACGCGGCCCGCAGCCGCGCGGGCCGCCCGCCGTGATCCTTCAGCAGCGCGGTGACCCCGTCCGCATCCTGCTCCAAACCTTCGAACGTCCAGCCCTCATACAGGCGCACCGCCGGCCGCTGGCGAACCGCGTCCCGCAGGACATCTTCGAGTACCGC
>JAFMQQ010000734.1 GCA_017354595.1 Micromonosporaceae bacterium | reverse complement strand
AACCTGGCCGAGCGCATCGCCGAACTGGTCAAGGAGGGCAAGCTCTCCGGGATCGCCGATATCCGCGACGAGTCCAGCGGCCGCACCGGTATGCGGCTGATGCTGGTGCTGCGCCGGGACGCGGTCGCCAAGGTGGTGCTGAACAACCTGTACAAGCACACCCAGCTGCAGGAGACCTTCGGCGCCAACATGCTCGCCCTGGTCGACGGGGTGCCGCGCACGCTCAACCTGGCCCAGATGGTGCGGTACTACGTGGCGCACCAGATCGAGGTCGTCGTGCGGCGCACCGCGTACCGGCTGCGCAAGGCGGAGGAGCGGGCGCACATCCTGCGCGGTCTGGTCAAGGCGCTGGATCAGCTGGATGCGGTGATCGCGCTGATCCGCCGCTCCGCCACGGTGGAGGAGGCGCGGACCGGCCTGATCGAGCTGTTGGAGATCGACGAGGTACAGGCGACCGCGATCCTGGACATGCAGCTGCGCCGGCTCGCTGCGCTGGAGCGCCAGAAGATCATCGATGACCTTGCCAAGATCGAGCTGGAGATCGCCGAGTTCCGCGACATCCTGGCCAAGCCGGAACGGCAGCGGAAGATCGTCGGCGACGAGCTCGCCGAGGTGGTGCAGAAGTACGGCGACGACCGGCGTACCCGCATCATCCCGTTCGACGGCGAGGTGTCGATGGAGGACCTCGTCGCGCGCGAGGACGTCGTCGTCACCATCACCCGTACCGGCTACGCCAAGCGGACAAAGATCGACCTGTACCGCTCCCAGCGCCGTGGCGGCAAGGGCGTCAGCGGCGCCAACCTGCGCCAGGACGACATCGTCAGCCACTTCTTCGTCAGCTCCACGCACGACTGGATCCTGTTCTTCACCAACAAGGGCCGGGTGTACCGGGCCAAGGCGTACGAGCTGCCGGAGGCGAGCCGGGTGGCGCGCGGGCAGCACGTGGCGAACCTGCTCGCTTTCCAGCCGGATGAGCGGATTGCCCAGGTGATCCAGATCCCGAACTACCAGGTATCGCCGTACCTGGTTCTGGGTACGAGGCTGGGGCTGGTGAAGAAGACGAAGCTGGAGGAGTTCGACTCGGCCCGCACCGGTGGCATCATCGCCATCAATCTTCGGGATGACGACGAACTCGTCGGTGCCTCGTTGATCGGCCCGGAGGACGACCTGTTGCTGGTGTCGAAGGCGGCGCAGGCGATCCGGTTCAACGCCACCGATGAGGCGTTGCGGCCGATGGGTCGGGCGACCTCCGGCGTCATCGGGATGCGGTTCGTCGACGGTGACGAACTGCTGGCGATGGAGGTGGTTCGCGAGGGCATGGACGTGTTAGTCGCGACTAATGGTGGGTACGCCAAGCGGACGCCGATAGACGAGTACCCTGTGCAGGGCAGAGGGGGTAAGGGAGTTCTTACCGCGAAAATCACCGAGCGCCGCGGCGGTCTGGTTGGTGCCGTGGTAATCAGCCCGGACGACGAGCTGTTCGCGATAACGTCGAACGGTGGTGTCATCCGGACTCCGGTGAAGCCTGTACGCAGGACGAGAGATCGGAACACAATGGGGGTCAAGCTCATGGACCTGCCGGAGGGTGTCACCTTGGTGGCCATCGCTCGCAACGCCGACGAGCCTGACGAACGGGACTAGTTGGATGACGGAGATACAGGCGGCGTCGGGAGCCTCGGGGGCCTCGATGGAGCAGCCCGATCCGCCGGGCGAGGACGCCAACTCCGAAGCCGGCGCGACCAACGGCGCGGTCGGCCGGGCGTCGATCCCCGCGGAGGACGCCGCCACGGCGCCGACTCCGACTCCGAAGTTCACCCGCCCGCCGGGTATGCCTGCGCCGCCCGACTCACTCGATGACGCGACGAGGCCCGATGGTGGGACACCGGGTCCGGCTCCGCTGGCGCCTACCGAGACCACCGGTTCGGTGACGGCGTCGGCGAAGGTACCGCAGTCATCGGGTCGGGCAGCGGTGAACCTTTCCGTGCCTACCAGTGGCATCGGTTCGCCGGGCGGCTACGGTGGCTCCGGCTTCCACTCGTCCGGATCCGGTGCGACGAGCGTGCTCGGTGCCGCCGGTACCGGCACCATCCCGACCCGGCCGGGTGCCCCGGGGGTACCCGACGGTGGCAGAAGCGCGGCCGCCCGAGCCACCACGCTCGGTCGGGCCAGCACCGCGCGGGTCGCCGAGGCGGTACGGTCGGCCCGGTCGACGGTCGCGGCGGCTACCCGCGGGCCGCGCCGGGCGCGGCTGTTCGTCAAGCGCATCGACCCGTGGTCGGTTATGAAGTTCGCGTTCGCGGTCTCGTTCGTGCTGTTCTTCGTGGCGATCATCGCCACGACCGTGCTGTACCTGGCGCTGGACGCGATGGGCGTCTTCGACAGCCTCAACAAAACGATCGCCGATATGCTCGG
>JAFMQQ010000733.1 GCA_017354595.1 Micromonosporaceae bacterium | reverse complement strand
GCGTGCGGCTGACCCCGCGGGGCCGCCTGGTGGTTCTGGTGCTGCTGCTGGCGCTGGCCGGCCTGGGGGTCGCGCTGGCGGCGCCGGCAACCGATGCGGCGCCACCGGCGGGTGCCGCGCAGACGGTTGTGGTCCGGCCGGGCGACTCGCTCTGGTCCATCGCCGCGCATTACCGGCCCGGCCGCGACACGCGGGCGGTCGTGGAGCGGATCCGGAGCCTCAACGGGATCTCGGGATACACGATCCATGCCGGCCAGCGACTGATCCTGCCCAAGCCGTCCTGAGCGGCGTCACCCACAAGCGGGATGAGAGCCGCGACACGACCGACGAGATGCCGCCGCGCTTGCATAGGTGAGGTTCTTGGCATACCGTCGTGACACAACATCTAGTGGTTACACGGATGTAAGTCATCCACAGGTTGTGGATGCAGCGGTGGAAATCACGCGTGGACCCGGGATCGGCGGCATGCCGCCGGACCCGCCGTCGGCATGCACCAACGCGCCCTCGGCACGCGACACCGAGGTGACGACCGGCCTGGGATGGGAGGTGGCAGCGATGCGGTGCCCGTACTGCCGCCATCCCGACTCCCGTGTGGTCGATTCCCGGGAGGCCGACGACGGTCAGCTGATCCGGCGGCGCCGGTCCTGCCCGGAGTGTGGCAAGCGGTTCACCACCGTCGAGGAGGCGGTGCTGGCCGTGGTCAAGCGGAGCGGGGTGACCGAGCCGTTCAGCCGGGCGAAGATCGTGGCGGGCGTACGCAAGGCATGCCAGGCCCGGCCGGTGGAAGAGGACGCGATCGCGCTACTGGCGCAGCGGGTGGAGGAGACGATCCGGGCGCGCGGTGCGGCCGAGGTTCCCAGCCAGGACGTGGGCCTGGCGATCCTCGGGCCACTGCGTGACCTGGACGAGGTGGCCTATCTACGCTTCGCCAGCGTGTACCGCTCGTTCGACTCGTTGGGCGACTTCGAGCGGGAGATCGAGTCCTTGCGGGCGGCCAAGCAGACAGCCGAGCGGGGCTGACGCGGGAAAGTCAGATGGAACAACTGGATGAGTCGCGGCGTGGCCGCGGGAGCGAGGGGGAGCGGGCATGACCGAGACCGCCGGATTGCGGCTGGAGCGGCTCTGGACGACCGAGGGGGTGCACCCGTACGACGAGGTGACCTGGGAACGGCGCGACGTGGTGATGACCAACTGGCGCGACGGCTCGGTCAACTTCGAGCAGCGCGGTGTGGAGTTCCCCGACTTCTGGAGCGTGAACTCGGCGAACATCGTCACCACCAAGTACTTCCGGGGCGCGGTGGGTACGCCGGAGCGGGAGTGGAGCCTGCGCCAGCTGATCGACCGGGTGGTGCGCACGTACCGCAAGGCGGGGGAGGAGCACGGCTACTTCGCCGGCGAGGCCGAGGCGGAACTGTTCGGGCACGAGCTGACCTGGATGCTGCTGCACCAGGTGTTCAGCTTCAACTCGCCGGTCTGGTTCAACGTCGGTACCGCCTCCCCACAGCAGGTCTCGGCGTGCTTCATCCTCGCCGTCGATGACTCGATGGACTCGATCCTCGACTGGTACAAGGAAGAGGGTCTGATCTTCAAGGGTGGCTCCGGTTCCGGCATCAACCTGTCCCGCATCCGCTCCTCCAAGGAGCTGCTCAGCAGCGGCGGTACCGCCTCCGGGCCGGTGAGTTTCATGCGCGGCGCGGACGCCTCGGCCGGCACCATCAAGTCCGGCGGCGCCACCCGTCGGGCGGCCAAGATGGTCATCCTCGATGTCGACCACCCGGACATCGCCGAGTTCATCGAGACCAAGGCGCGCGAGGAGGACAAGATCCGGGCGCTGCGCGACGCCGGCTTCGACATGGACCTGGGCGGGCGCGACATCGTCAGCGTTCAATACCAGAACGCCAACAACTCGGTACGCGTCTCCGACGAGTTCATGCGCGCGGTGCAGAAGAACGAGCCGTTCGAGTTGCGTGGCCGGCTGGACGGCCGGGTGGTGGAGACCGTCAACGCCCGCGAGCTCTTCGAGAAGATCGCCAGGGCGGCATGGGAGTGCGCCGACCCCGGCCTGCAGTACGACGACACGATCAACGACTGGCACACCAACCCGGAGTCCGGTCGGATCACCGCGTCCAACCCGTGCTCCGAGTACGTCAGCCTGGACAACTCGTCATGCAATCTGGCATCGCTCAACCTGCTGAAGTTCCTCCGCGCCGACGGCGGCTTCGAGGTCCAGAAGTTCGTCAAGGCGGTGGAGTACGTCATCACCGCGATGGACATCTCCATCTGCTTCGCCGACTTCCCGACCCAGAAGATCACCGAGGTGACCCGGGCGTACCGGCAGCTCGGCATCGGGTACGCCAACCTGGGTGCGCTGCTGATGGCGACCGGCCTGCCGTACGACTCGGAGGAGGGTCG
>JAFMQQ010000732.1 GCA_017354595.1 Micromonosporaceae bacterium | reverse complement strand
GCCGGTGTGGAGGAGCGCCGCCAGGCCGGGTCGCTGAGGAGTGCGAGGGTGCTGGTGAGGCTCGCGTCCGGCTCGAACCCGACGAGCACCTGGCCCCGGGCGGCGGCCCATGACGCCGAGAAGCCGTAGTTCAGTGGCCGTCCTTCCGCCGCCGCGTCCCGGTAGGCGCGCTCGACAGGCATCATTCCCGCCTCGAGGTCGAGCGCCGTCGTGACGCCGTCGAAGGCGTGCAGCCGGTGGCCGGCGACCGAATGGACGTGGCTGTGCAGGTCGACGAAGCCCGGCCCGACGACAAGGCCGGAGACGTCCACGACCTCTGCGTCGACCGGGGCGGTCAGCTCGGGCCCGACGGCGACCACCCGGCCGGCGCCGACCAGTACGTCCGCCACCTGCTGCGTACCCGCTTGTGGATCGCAGGCCAGGCCACCGCGCAGCAGGACATCGGCCATGGTTGGGTACCCTTCCTGCTCAATGTCGCCGACGTCTACGGCCGCTCCGGCATCGCGGAGCGGCCGTAGAACGCGATCGGCGCGTCAATACTACTTGAGTACCCGGATGCTGGTCGGGATAACGTCGTCGAAGCCGTTCGTGGTGGCTTGTGCCTTGGCCAGGAAGGCGGGCAGCACCTGGTTCGCGATCGGCGCGAGGTCGACGTTCTTGTACAGCGCCTGCTCGGCCTGGTTCCAGTAGGGGCACGCCGCCGGGGCGGCCAGCGCGCTGGCCTTCGCCACCAGCGTGTTGTATTCGCTGTTGTCGATGCCAGAAAAGTTGGTGCCCTTGGGCGGTACCGGCCCGGAGACGTAGGTCACGACCTGGTTGGGCAGGGTGAAACTGAAGGCGTCGATCGAGACATCGAAGTCGCCGGCTTCAAGGATGGTCTTTGTGTAGTCGACATCTCCGGTGAGCTTGGTCGCCACGCCGATGGCCGCCCAGTCGCTCGAAATCAGTTCGGCGGTAGCCCGATCCGTCGGTAGTGCGGGGATGTAGTGCAGGTCAATAGTCAGCGGCTTTCCGTTCTTGGCGCGCTTGCCGTCGGCTCCCTTTGTCCAACCGGCCTGATCCAGCAGTGACCCGGCCGCGGCCGTATCGAAGGCTGGCAACTGCCCGGTGACGGTGTCGCCAGGGCAGGCTGTCGGCGTCGCCGCGACCAGACCGTTCGCCGCGCTACCCGTCCCTCCGGTGGCCACCTTTACCAGTTCCTGCGTCCGGAGACCGGCGACCAGCGCCTTGCGTACCAACGGATCCGCGGTGACCCGGCCGTTGAGGTGGTTGAACCACAGCCACAGCGTCGATGTCGTGAGTGGGAGGCTGGGCAGCCCGGCCGCCTTGAGTCGCTGCTTGTCGGGGCCGCTGAAGCGGGCAAAGCTCAACCCGCCGGAGAGCAGCAGGTTCGCCTCGGTGGTCTCACTCGGGACCACCTTGATAACGACCTTCGCCGGAGTGCCCGGCGCACTCGTGGATGCGCCGCCCGGCCCCCAGGTGTAGCCATTGCGCCGGGTCAATGTGTAGCTCTGCCCGGCGACCACATTCGTTAGGACGAAGGGCCCGGTGCCGCTGGAGGTGGTCAGTAGACTCGCCCGATCGGCCATGCCCTTCGCGCACATGATCGGTGCCCGACCGGCCGTATCGAGGATGAACCCGAACGGTGCTTTCATCGTCAACGTCACGGTCCCGGTCGCATCATCACCGGTGACGGTGTACGGAACCGGCGGTACCAGCTTGCCGTACTGGCTGTTCCCATTGGTCGCGTCGCCGAGGTAGGTGAGGTCGCTCGCCACCTGGCTCGCGGTCAGCGCGGTGCCGTCCGAGCAGGTGATGCCGGGCTTGAGCGTGAAGGTCGCCGAGTTGGCGTCGGCCTTCCAGGTGGCGGCCAGCCCCGAGACAATCGTCCCGTCCGGTGCCTGGTTGACCAGTGAGTCATAGGCGAGGCTGGCGATGGCGTACAGGTGGACCGACTTGTACGGGTCCCAGGTGCCGATGTCGCCAAGTGCGGCCATGGTGAATGTGCCGTCGGTGGCATACTGCGCGGCACCGTTCTGCCCGGCTGTCGGTGTCGCATTCGCGCCGCACGCCCCGAGCACGAGGCAGGTCGAGGCGAGGCACGCCAGCACGGCGACTCTCCGGCGCATGTCGGATCTCCTTCAGGTCGGTCCTGGCTGAGCACGGGGGCCCGTGATCGATTAGTAGAAACCCGCCGGTCCCCGGGTCGGCTCGTGGGTCCGCACTAAACTTCTCCGCAGCTCTCGTCCGGTCGGACAACCGCCGGGGCGATCACCCCACCCGGGCGGCCCGGTCGGCCTGTCGGCGCTGACAAGCGGCGACCCTTCGTCTCGTGTCACCAGACCAAGACCAGCGCCTCGCGGCACCGCCAACATGTAGCGCGTGACCAGACGCTCGGATCTTCCCGTCCACG
>JAFMQQ010000731.1 GCA_017354595.1 Micromonosporaceae bacterium | reverse complement strand
CATCTGCCGGGTTGCTGACCAGTACCGGCGCCCGGGTGGTCGGGCGGAGCACACCGGCAGGCGTGACCGGTGCCCGTACCAGGCTGTTGACCAGCGTGGACTTGCCGGCGCCGGTCGGGCCGCCGACCACGACGAGCATCGGCGCGTCCATCCGGCTGGCCCGGGCGAACAGATAGTCGTCGATCTGGCCGGCCAGTCGCCGGGAGGCCTGGGTCGCCGCGGCGGCGCTCGGCACGGCCAGCGGGTACCGCACCGCCCGGATGGTGGCGTGCAGCAGCTTCAGGGCACCCCGGAGCGCCAGTTCGGGCGCGGCGTGCGCGGCCGGTCGATCCGCGACAGGTGGCGCGCCTCCGGGCGGTGCAGTCTCCTTCGAAATCGTGGCGGCCGCGGACCTCTGGTGGGGGATGGCGGTACCTGCACCGCCCGACCCCTCCCTGGCGCCGGCGCCGTGGGCACCATCGCCCGTGGCAGCCGACTCAACGGCCGGGTCTGCGGCAGCCGCCTCGCCCTCCGTCATCACGGGGTAAGCCTGCCTGATCAGTGCCCGGAGCAACATACCGGGTGGGATGAACATCCATATCCGCAGCGTGGCCGAGGCGCCCGGGACAGGCTCGCCGAGCCCGGACCGGTCGCCGGGTTGGTACGTGCGAGCTGCAAGTTGCGTGAAGTAGGCTCAAGTCCCCCTTGACACCCGGTGGCCGCGTGTCACTATTGAGCCTGGTTCGCTCAACTTGCGGACCGACATCCAGAAGCCCAAGTGGAAGGCAGCGAACATGGCACGTGCGGTCGGCATTGACCTCGGGACGACCAACTCTGTGGTCAGCGTTCTCGAGGGCGGCGAGCCCACCGTGATCGCGAACGCCGAGGGATCGCGGACCACGCCGTCGATCGTCGCGTTCGCTCGCAACGGTGAAGTACTCGTCGGTGAGGTGGCCAAGCGCCAGGCGGTGACCAACCCGGACCGGACCATCCGGTCGGTCAAGCGTGAGATGGGCACCGGCTGGTCCATCGACATCGATAGCAAGAAATACACTCCGCAGGAGATCTCGGCCCGGGTTCTGATGAAGCTCAAGCGGGATGCGGAGTCCTACCTCGGTGAGACGATCACCGACGCCGTGATCACCGTCCCGGCCTACTTCAACGACGCCCAGCGCACCGCGACCAAGGAGGCCGGCGAGATCGCCGGCTTCAACGTGCTGCGCATCATCAACGAGCCCACCGCGGCGGCGCTGGCCTATGGCCTGGACAAGGGCGCCAAAGAGCAGACGGTGCTCGTCTTCGACCTGGGTGGCGGCACCTTCGACGTGTCGCTGCTGGATCTGGGTGAGGGCGTCATCGAGGTGAAGGCCACCGCCGGCAACAACCACCTCGGCGGTGACGACTGGGACCAGCGGGTCATCGACCACCTGGTGAAGACCTTCCGCGGCCAGCACGGCATCGATCTGGCGCAGGACAAGATGGCGATGCAGCGGCTGAAGGAGGCGGCGGAGAAGGCCAAGATCGAGCTGTCCGCCGCCACCACCACCAGCATCAACCTGCCCTACATCACCGCCGGCCCGTCCGGCCCGCTGCACCTGGACGTGCAGCTGTCCCGCTCGGAGTTCCAGCGGATGACACAGGACCTGCTGGACATGTGCAAAGGCCCGTTCGAGCAGGCGATCAAGGACGCCGGCATCAAGCTGAGCGGCATCGACCACGTCATCCTGGTCGGCGGCTCGACCCGGATGCCGGCCGTGACCGACCTGGTCAAGCAGCTGACCAACAAGGAGCCCAACAAGAGCGTCAACCCCGACGAGGTGGTCGCGGTCGGCGCGGCGCTGCAGGCCGGCGTACTCAAGGGCGAGGTCAAGGACATCCTGCTGCTCGACGTCACGCCGCTGTCGCTGGGCATCGAGACCAAGGGTGGCATCTTCACCAAGCTGATCGAGCGCAACAAGACCATCCCGACGCAGGGCTCCGAGGTCTTCACCACGGCCGATGACAACCAGCCGTCCGTACTGATCCAGGTGTTCCAGGGCGAGCGGGAGATCGCCGCGTACAACAAGAAGCTGGGTACCTTCGAGCTGACCGGCATCCCGCCGGCGCCCCGCGGGGTACCGCAGATCAAGGTCACCTTCGACATCGACGCCAACGGCATCGTGAACGTCCATGCCCAGGACCTCGGTACCGGCAAGGAACAGAAGATGACCATTACCGGTGGCTCGGCGCTGCCCAAGGACGACATCGAGCGGATGATGCGCGACGCACAGGACCACGCCGACGAGGACCGGCGCCGGCGCGAGGAGGCGGAGACCCGCAACCTGGCCGAGCAGTTGCAGTGGCAGACCGAGAAGTTCCTCGCGGAGAGCGGCGACAAGCTGCCGGCGGAGAACAAGTCGGAGATCAACGATGCGCTCGGTGAGCTGCGCAGCGCGCTCGG
>JAFMQQ010000730.1 GCA_017354595.1 Micromonosporaceae bacterium | reverse complement strand
ACCACGACCTCGTGCGCTCCGCACGGCGGTTCGGGCCAGTCATCGAGTACCGCGACCCGGCCGGCCGAAACCAGTGCCACGGCCCTCATCCGCGCTCGCCCCAGATGGACATGCCGCGCAGAATCAGGGTCTTGACGACGGTGTAGTCCTCTATCATCCAGCGGGGCGACTCGCGACCGAAGCCGGACTCCTTCACTCCACCGAACGGCAGGTGGTCCAGCCGGAAGTTCGAGGAGCCGTTGACCACCAGGCCGCCGACCTCCAGATCCCGCCAGGCGGTCAGGATCCGGCCAATGTCCCTTGTGAACAGTCCCGCCTGCAGCCCGTACCGGCTGGTGTTGCACTGCTCGACGACAGCGTCGAAGTCGTCGTAGGGCAGCACCGCCACCAGGGCGCCGAAGACCTCGCGCCGGACCACATTCGCGTCCGGACTGGGTTCGGCCACGATTGTCGGGGCCGCCGTGGCGCCCTGCCGGGTACCGCCGCGCAGCACCCGGGCGCCTGCGGCGGCTGCCTCGGCGGTCCAGCGCACCACCCGCTCGGCGGCCTCATCGTCGACCATCGAGCCGACGTCGGTGGCCGGATCGGTCGGGTCGCCGACGACCAATGCGCCCACGGCCTGGTCGAACACCTCAAGGAACTGCTCGTACCGCTGGCGGTGGACGTACACCCGCTGCACCGAGATGCAGCTCTGGCCGGAGTTGGTGTATCCGGTCCGCGCGCAGACCGTGGCGGCTGCCTCGATATCCGCGTCATCGCAAACGATCGTGGCGGCGTTGCCGCCCAACTCGAGCACCAGCCGCTTGGCGCCGGCGGCACGGGCGACAGCCGCGCCGGTGGCGGCGCTTCCGGTGAAGCTGATGACGGCGATCTCGTCGGCCTGGCACAGTGCCGCACCCACCTCGCCGCCACCGTGCAGCAACTGCACCGATTCGGCCGGCATTCCAGCCTCGCGGAGCAGTGCGACGATGGCGGCTGATGTGGCCGGCGCCTGGGGCGGCGCCTTGACGATGGTGGAGTTGCCCGCCGCGAAAGCGGCGCCGAGCTTGTGCGCCAGCAGATTGGCGGGTGCGTTGAACGGCGTGATGGCCAAGGCGACGCCGGCGGGGGCGCGGTAGGTCAGTGCGGTGTTACCGATCCCGCGCGCCCAGCCCGCGACGGGCAGCAGCTCACCGCCGATCTGGCGGGCCTCGGCGGCGCAGACGGCGAGCGTGTCGGCGACCCGGTCGATCTCGCCACGGCCGTCCTTGACCGGCTTTCCCAGCTCCGCCGCGATCAGCATGGCCAACTCCTCGCGCCGATCGAGCGCGGCGCGGGCGGCCGCTTCCAGGATCGCGGCACGGGAGGCGGGCGCGAGGGAGGCGACCGCCTTGGCGTTGTGGTGGGCGTACCGCACCGCGTCGCGGATCTCGTCCGCGCCCGCCACAGCCGCCCGGCTGACCACCCTCCGGGCGTACGGGCCGACCCGCTCGGCGATCTCCCCCGTGGATATCCATTCCCCGGCCAGCAGAGCGGGCGCGTCCGCAACGGCCGCGGTGGCTGGCGCCTTCAGGATCGCGTCCAACATCAGGACTCCTCAGCTGCCGTTCGGAACGGGGTCAGCAAACCGATCTCGACCACTAAGCGGTACTTCTGGACCGCTCTACGGACTAGCAGTAACGTACGGGCGTCCGGTAGCTTCTGGCAAGAGTCGGAGTCGAGAAAGTTGCCGACGCCTAAGCACGCCGCCACGACGCGATAATCGAGGCGCCGCCCGGCAACGCGTGGCCACGCTTGACTACGGCACGAGGAGAGTGAATATCCGTGAAGTCGGCTGACAGCCAGGCCGCGGCCAATAACCGTGGCGGCGAGCCGATCGCCGAAAGCGCCGAGGCCCAAGGGGTACGCAGTGTCCAGCGGGCTTTGGACATCCTCTCGCTGCTCACCGATGAGCGGCCGTCGGTGACGATCCGGGAGATCGTCGAGGCGACCGGTCTGGCCAAGACCACCGTGATCCGCCTCGTGCAGACCCTCGAGCAGAGCGGACTGCTGTGGGCTACGACCGCCGGATACATGGCGGGTCCCGGCCTCTGGCGCTGGGCGCACCTGGCCCGGCGCAGCTGGGAGCTGCCACCGGAGACTCAGCGGATGATGCGCGATCTGGCCGCCCGCCAACGCGAGACCGTCAACGTCTACGTTGCCCGTGACATCTACCGGGTGTGTATCGCACAGCAGGAGAGCCCGCAGGCGCTGCGGCACGTGGTCCACGTCGGCGACGAGCTGCCGCTGTGGGGCGGCGCATCGGCCAAGGTCCTGCTGCGCAACGCCTCCCCCGGCCTGCTGGTCCGCATCGCCCGCAGTTCGCCGTACGGGGATGGGCACGTGCGGCAGTTGCAAGAATGGATCGACGAGGCGGCGCAGCGCGGCTACGCGGTCAGCCA
>JAFMQQ010000729.1 GCA_017354595.1 Micromonosporaceae bacterium | reverse complement strand
AGCCGTACCGAGGTCAGCGGCGGTGTCATATCGCGGGCGATCGGCACATCGTCGAAGCCGACAACGGATACGTCTCCGGGTACCGCGACGCCGTGCTCGCGCAGCACCGCCAGAGCGCCGACGGCCATCGCGTCGTTCAGTGCCACGATCGCGGTCAGGTTCGGCTCCGCGGAGAGCAGCTCGGTAGCGGCTTCGGCGCCCCGATCCCGGCCGAAATCGCCGTAAGCGATGCGCCGCGCCGGCAGCGACCGGTTGTATTCGCGCGCCGCCCGGCGAAGCCCGGTCAGCCGGTCCGTGGTGGTGGTCAGCACGCGGGGCCCGGCGATCACCGCGACCCGCTGGTGCCCGAGCGCGAAGATCTCCCGGCCCAGCAGGTAGGCACCGGTCTCATTCGCCGGTACCACCGCGTCGCCGACCATCTCGTGCCGGCCGATCACGGCCACCCGGCCACCGGCCCGCTCGTACGCGCGCAGCGAGGCGTTCAGCTCGCGGGTGAACTTCGCGTCGTGGTACCCGGAGCCGGCGACCACGATCGCCGCCACCTGATGCGCCCGCAGCAGCTCCACATACTCCAACTCCCGATCCGGGTCCCGGTAGCTGTTGCAGATGACCAGCAGCCGGCCGTGATCGGTGGCGACCCGCTGCAGGCCCCGGGTTATCTCCGAGAAGTACGGGTCGGAGACGTCGTGGACGATGACACCCACCGCGCTGGGGCGCGGCCTGGCCAGCGATTGGGCGTGCACGTTGGGTACGTAGCGAAGCTCGTCAACGGCGTTGAGTACCCGGACCCGCAGCTCCTCGGCGACGTGCTTCGCGCTGCCGTTGATCACCCGGGAGGCGGTCGAGGGCGACACCCGCGCCCGCCGCGCGACGTCGGCCAGGGTCACTGCGCCCGCCGGGACACCGCCGTCGGTCGTGCTCATGGGCAGCACTGTACCGGCACCTGCAGGTACGGGCTTGCCGCGGCGACCTGGTCACCGTAGGGTTGTGAGGAAAGCGCTTTCCTCCCGAGGAGTGCGTATGGCGGTGGATTGGAGGCCCCATGACACGCAGGCCGATCGGCATCGTGGTCAACGGGGCCACCGGCCGGATGGGGTACCGCCAGCACCTGGTCCGGTCGCTGCTGGCGATCCGTGCGGAAGGCGGCGTACCTGCGGCGGACGGTTCGCGGATCTGGCCCGAGCCGGTACTCGTCGGCCGGGACCGCGACCGGTTGGCGCGGATCGCGGCGGCGCACGGCATCGGCGATTACACCACCGACCTGGACGCCGCACTCTCCCGCCCCGATGTGCGGGTCTACTTCGACGCCCAGGTCACCCGAGAGCGGGAAAAGGCTGTCCGCAGGGCCATTGAGGCCGGCCGGCATGTGTACACCGAGAAGCCGCTTGCCGACACCGCATCCACCGCGCTCGACCTGTACCACGCCGCCACCGCGGCGGGGGTACGCCACGGCGTGGTACAGGACAAGCTGTTCCTGCCCGGCCTGCGCAAGCTGCGCCGGCTGGTGGACAGCGGGTTCTTCGGGCGCATCCTGTCCATCCGCGGCGAGTTCGGCTACTGGGTGTTCGAGGGCGACTGGCAGGACGCGCAACGCCCGTCGTGGAACTACCGGTCGGCCGACGGCGGTGGCATCACGCTGGACATGTTCCCGCACTGGCACTACCTGCTCGAGGGACTCTTCGGCCACATCGTCGCGGTCACCACACATGTCTCGACCCATATCGCGAGCCGGGTCGACGAGCGCGGCGAGCGGTACGAGGCGACCGCGGACGACGCCTGCTACGCCATCTTCGAGCTGGCCGGCGGAGCGGTCGCCCAGATCAACTCGTCCTGGGCGGTGCGGGTACGCCGGGACGAGCTGCTCGAGCTTCAGGTTGACGGCACCGAAGGTTCGGCCGTCGCCGGGCTGCGCAACTGCCACCTGCAGCACCGGGCCGCCACGCCGAAAGCGGTCTGGGATCCCGACGTACCCGACCCGCTGGACTACCGCAGCCACTGGCAACCGGTACCGGACAACGAGAGCTACGACAACGGCTTCAAGGCGCAGTGGCAGGCGTTCCTCCGGCACGTCGTGGACGGCGAGGACTTTCCCTGGGACTTCCTGGCAGCCGCCCGGGGCGTCCAGTTGGCGGAGCTGGGACTGCGCTCCGCCGCTGAGGGCCGGCGGGTGGACGTACCGGAGCTTGCCGGATGAGGCCGGGTACCGGCCGCGGCACACCCCGCCGCCGGGGCCGCGGCGGTACCGGTGTCCGGTTGCCGGATGGGAGCGCGCTGCAGCTGCGCCCCGGGGACCGGTACCCGGCCGCCGCACCGGCGCGCAGCAGGATCGCTTATGCCGCCGCGCACGTGGTCGCCGACCCGGCCGCCGAGAACACCCCGGACGCGCCCGCGGTGCTGGACTGGGACGCGACGCTCGCCGT
>JAFMQQ010000728.1 GCA_017354595.1 Micromonosporaceae bacterium | reverse complement strand
CCAGCTCGACCGGCACCCGTTCCGCCGGCACCCCCAGCCCGACCAGGAACCCGGACAGCGCCTCCACCGGCCGCATCGGCTGCGCCGTGGAGTACCCGCGCAGGTTCACATACAGCTGCCCGTCCGGAAACCGGTCCCGCACCCGGTGCGCCCAGTGCAGCGCCAGCGCGGTCTTGCCGATCCCGGCCATCCCGGCGATCGCCGAAATCACCACCGCGGGACCATCACCCTCCACTTCGGACGGAACCAGCGCGTCGAGCGCGGACAGGTACGGTCCGCGACCGGTGAAGCCGGACAGGTCGGGCGGCAGCTGTGCCGGTACCGCCGGCGCCGACCGGTACGGTGCCGGGTCAGACTCGACGCCATCGCGGGCTTCGGCCGGCCCGTGCCCGCCACGCCCGGTCGCCGCCAACACGGCTCGCTCGTCCGGCGAGAGCCCGAGACCGTCGGCGAGCAGGCGCAGCGACTCGTTGCGCGGGCGCGTGATCCGGCCGGACTCCAGGCCGCGGACCGTACCGACGCTGACGCCGGACTGGTTGGCAAGCTGCTCCTGGGTCAGTAACGCGCGCTCCCGCCAGGTGCGCAGCACAGTGGAGAGGCTCTCCGGCCGTTGCGCCGGTACCCGGCCTCCGCCCCCAGTAGCCATCTGCGCGTCAACTCGCCTTCAACCATCCAGCCAGATCGACAGATCGGACGTCGATCCGCGAGCGGGCTGATCGAAGGTCGCTAACACCCTACTCCCGCCCGAACCTGTGGTGGACGCCGAGCGACGGCCGGAAAGGCTGACAATACCCTCAAATGCAGATGGCCCGCACGGCCCTTCCGCGGCGTTCGCAGCAGCTGGACAAATTGACGGCCAATTGATGGTGGCTTGACTTGGCCGGCCGCGACCCTTCGGCAAGCCTGGACGGGCCTCTGCCGGACAGGCCAGAGGACGCGGTGGTGGGCGTGCGGATGCGCATGGTGGACGATGCGCAGTTGCCCGGCCGTCTGCCGCGCGCGCCGGGCCTGCGTTGACGGGGGCACCGGGCTCGGGCCGCCGGGCGATCAGCGCCGGGCGGGCAGCAGTTGAGCCCGATGCCGCAATGGCTGCGGTGCAGGCGGGTGCACCGTGCCGAGCGGGGGGTGATGCCCGACCGTACCTGGTACGGTCGGGCTTCGCCAGTCCGTCGGGTGTGAACCATCCACAGTGGATCAATCCACAGTGGATGCCGCGAGAACCTCAGCCGCCCGGTCGGCGGTCACCCGCTGCACGGCTCGCCGTTGCGGCGCATCGTGACAGGGCGCGCCCGGTCGCCCCGATCACCACTACCCGACGCATGCTATGTTGGCGCGCCCGTCGAGTCGGGGGCCCCGCCAGTTCCGGTTCCGGCCCGATCGCCCACCGCCGCCAGGTACGCGTCGTGCAGCCGTCGCCACTGTCGCTTCTGGTAGCGGGGAAAGACCTCGACGAAGAGCACCAGGACGACGCCGGTCCACAACACCCCGCCGAGGCCATAGAGCAGGTCGGCCGCGAGCAGCAGTGGCTGCGCCGCCGTCGCGGACTTGAGCAGGAATCCGCCGACGTGGGCGGCCAGACCGACCGCGAAGGTGACGCCGAGGCTCCAGTACAACGTCCGCTGCCCGAAAGCCGACCGGCGCACGAGGGTCATGTTCTCGCCCACCCAGGCGAGTACCGCCTCCCGCTCCCGCTGCTCGACACCGAGGATGTCCTGCCCTTCAGCGCCCGAGTCCGCACCCGGGCGCCTCGCTCCTGCTTCTCCGGCCATGGCCGAACCTCCTGTCATGGCCGAACCCCCCTGGGTAGCCAGTTCTTCGCCAGCACAGTTCCCACTGCACTCCATGATCCTGCCCCATGGCACAGCGGACCCACCACGCCGGCACCGCCCGGCCCGGAACTAGTCTGCTCGCCATGGCCCTGCGACCCGACGACTTCTACGCCCACGCGATCGCCGCCGCGGATGCCGAGCAGCGGCTCCCGCTGGCCCGGATGACCGGATGGGATATCAGCCCGTTCGAGCAGGACGGGTTGCGGGTGGCGCGGCTACGCCCGCCGGTGCTGCCGGAGCCGGCTCGCCAGGGCGAAGATCCAGCCGACTGCCGCGCGTGCCGCGATCGGCGCGAAGGGATCTGGTTCGATGACCACTGGCGGCTCAACCGGATCGGCGGAGTCGGTGTGCCGCTGGTCCTCATGCTGTACCCGCGCGACCATCACGACATGGCGGATCTGCCCGACCAGCTGGCGGCCGAGCTGGGGCGGCTCAGCGCGCACCTGGTCCGCCATATCGAGGCGCTGCCGAACATCGCGCGGGCACACACATTCCGGGTCGGCGACGGCGCCGCGCACCTGCACCTGTGGTTCTTCGCCCGGCCGCAGGGGCAGGCGCAGCTGTACGGCTCCTGGCTGGTCGTCTGGGACGACCT
>JAFMQQ010000727.1 GCA_017354595.1 Micromonosporaceae bacterium | reverse complement strand
CGACGAACAGCAGCACGCGGTCACCGGCGAGCGCTCGCAGCTGCCCCAGGTACGACTCGTCCCACCCGATGCTCATGGCTCCCAACGCTACCGTCGACGACTCACCCGCCGCCGACCGGTGCCGGGATCGGACCGAGTCCCTTGTGGACAGAGGAAAGCCCCGGCCGGGTGGCCGGGGCTCCTCGCGATCGGTCCCGCTACTCGCCGGGTGTGGTCTGCGCGATCTGCATCAGGAACTCGACATTCGTCTTGGTCTTCTTCAGCCGGTCGAGCAGCAGGTTCAACGCCTCCTGCGCCTCCAGCGCGTGCAGCACCTTGCGCAGCTTGATGACGATCGCCAGCTCGTCGGAGGCCAGCAGGATCTCCTCCTTGCGGGTACCGGACGGGTCGATGTCGATCGCCGGGAAGGTACGCCGGTCCGCGATCTTCCGGTCCAGCTTCAGCTCCGCGTTGCCGGTGCCCTTGAACTCCTCGAAGATGACCGTGTCACCGGTGGAGCCGGTCTCCACCAGGGCGGTGGCGATGATGGTCAGCGAGCCACCGTTCTCGATGTTGCGGGCCGCACCCAGGAACCGCTTCGGCGGGTACAACGCCGTGGAGTCGATACCACCGGACAGGATCCGACCCGAAGCCGGGGACGCATTGTTGTACGCCCGCCCCAACCGGGTGATCGAGTCCAGCAGCACCACCACATCGTGGCCCATCTCCACCAACCGCTTGGCCCGCTCGATGGACAACTCCGCCACCGTGGTGTGATCGCTGGGCGGCCGGTCAAACGTCGAGGCGATCACCTCACCCTTCACCGACCGCTGCATGTCGGTGACCTCTTCCGGCCGCTCATCCACCAGCACCACCATCAGATGGCACTCCGGATTGTTGTGGGTGATCGCATTCGCGATCGCCTGCAACACCATCGTCTTACCCGCCTTCGGCGGCGACACGATCAACGCCCGCTGACCCTTACCGATCGGCATCACCAGATCGATCACCCGCGTGGTCAACATCTGCGGCACAGCGTGCCCGGCAAGGGCGCGCCCAGGCCAGCCTTCGGTCTCCAACCGCAACCGCTCCTGCGGGTACAACGGCGTCAACTTGTAGAACTCCGACCGCCGACGAGCCTCCTCCGGATCCAACCCGTTGACGGTGTCGACTTCGACGAGGGGGTGGTGCTTCTCGTCCCTGGCCGAGGCGAGACCGGTGACAGTATCGCCGCGGCGCAGACCGTACCGCTTGACCTTGTCCAGCGAGACGTAGACGTCATCCGGTCCGGCGAGGTAGCCGGAGGTACGCAGGAACGCGCGACCGCCGCGGAGGTCGAGGATTCCGGAGACGGGCGATGGTTGTTCGTTGTGGGACACAAGGTCTCCTTTGGATGGTGAGCCAGCGCGGCGCGACTGGACGCGCGTTGCTCGCGCGACGGCACGCGGCGCGGCTCGGAACGGTGGACAGACCTCGTCAGGCTCAGACCTCGGCCCGGGGCCTGGTTGGGGATCTGGTTCTGCGGGGGCCACCGGAACCTGGGGCCTACATCCGCGGAACCCCTGCAGCATACCACCCAGCCGGCAAACCTTTAAGGTTGCGGCGTGAGCGACGATCTGGTGCCGCGACAACCTCAGTTGCGGATGTCCGACGCAGACCGGGAACGGATCGCCGAGCGGCTGCGGACTGCGACCGGCGAGGGCCGGATCACGCTGGCGGAGTACGAGGACCGGCTCAGGGGTGTACTCGCCGCTCGTACCTTTGCCGACGCCGAGCCGTACCTCGCCGACCTGCCCGGCGGTCCGGTCCTCACCCAGCCACCGGAGCAGGGCGAGGTGCGCACCTCCTGGTCGAGCCTCAAGCGGCGCGGCGCCTGGCTGGTGCCACGCCGGCTGACCGTCTCCGCGGTCGGCGGATCAGTGGTGCTGGATCTCACCGAGGCGGTCATCCCGCAGCGCGTCGTCGAGATCGAGCTGGACGTCAACCTCGGCAGCACCACCATCGTGCTCCCGGCCGGCGCCACCGCGGATATCGACTCGGTCGTGATGACCGCCGGCTCGGCGCATGTCCGGCGGGTAGCGACCACCCCGGTCGCCGGTCCCGGCCTGCACGTCGTGGTGCGCGGCAAGCAACGCCTCGGCTCGCTGACCGTACGGCAGAAGCGCCGCTTCCTCTGGTGGCGCTGGTAGCCGCCGGAAGCACCGCCGCCGGAGGCACCGCCGCCGCCGGCCGGGTCAGCAGAGCCCGGGCACGATGTCGTTGAGGTGGAAGCTCACCGGCGTTTCCAGCTGCTCGAAGGTGCACGATTCCGGGGTACGGTCGGGGCGCCAGCGCAGGAACTGGGCCATGTGCCGGAACCGGGTACCCTCCATGTGCTCGTACCGCACCTCGACCACCCGCTCCGGACGCAGGGGTACGAAGGACAGATCCTTGCCGGCGTTCCAC
>JAFMQQ010000726.1 GCA_017354595.1 Micromonosporaceae bacterium | reverse complement strand
ACGCGTGCCGCAACCGCCACGGTGCGCAGCGCCGCAGCCCGGAGTAGAGCCGGGTCACCCATACCTCGGTGTGCGCCGTCTCGTGATAGCCCAGCGGCAGCCCGGCCAGCAGCATGTCCAGGTACCGGTCGACCTGCACACCGGCGAGCGTCAATGCCTCGGTGACCTCGCCCCGGTCCAGCGCGTCCACCACGTCGGCCACGTCCGCCGGGTCGCTGACCTGCCAGCGCAGCTGGGCCGGCGTGCTCGCGTACCGCCGGTCCCACAGCCACGGCGTGCGGTCCCACCGGTGCGCCTGGTTCTCGCCGATGAGCCCGTCGGTCGTCACGACCAGCGTCTGGCCGTCCGGGTGCGCCGCCAGCCACGGTCCACGGCGGGCCGGATGGCAGTCGTAGCCGGCCAGTGCCACCACCGCGCCGCGCACGTACCGCCCATGCATGGTGCGGGGGAAGTGCCAGCACAGCAGCGCCGGGTCGAGGTTGGCCAGGTCGTCGGCGGCTTCGGGCAGGACCAGGTCGGTGCGCACCACGGGCGCGGCCGCGGCCGCCTGCCGGGCGTCGAAGTCACGCCGGTGCCGGCCCAGCTCCCGCCGCGGTTCGGCCCGGGGTACCGGCACCCGGGATGCCTCGGGGTACCGGTGCCACAGGATGAGCAGGTCGGCAACCGCCTGTACGTCCACCATCAGCCGGTATTCGATCAGTGAGGCACCACGCCAGGTGCGGTCGTTCCAGACGTCGAAGAGCTGGACCTCGAACGCGAGCAGGCCGGGCGAGTCGAGGTCGTACCCGCGGACCGGGTCGCGGCGCAGGTTCTCCCACTGCCGGCCGGACTCGCCGGTGACCGCGCGCACCACGGTCACCTGTGCCGCTCCGGCCTCGCCCGGCAACTCCAGCAGCAGCCCATCCGCCGGCGCCTCGCGCCTGGTCCGCACCGGGCCACGCCGGTACCCCACCTCGGCCCGGGTCAGCAACCGCTCCAGCGGCGCCAGCAGTTCCATCCGGCGCCGCGCGTGCCGGTCGGTCTCCTGCTGCATGCCCGGCATGCTAGGTGGCAGGATCGAAGCATGCCAGAGCCCACGCTGCCGGACGGCTATGCCGATCTGCTGGACCGCCCCTTGTTCGCCCACTTCGCCACGGTCCGGCCGGACGGGTCGCCGCAGAGCAACGTGATGTGGTTCGCCTGGGACGGCAAGCGGATCCGGATGACGCACACCAGGCCCCGGCAGAAGTACCGCAACCTGGCCCACGAGCCACGGTTGGCGATCTCGATCGCCGACCCGGACAATCCGTACCGGTACCTCGAGGTGCGCGGCGTCCTTGAGAGCATCGAGGATGACGACGATCGGGCGTCGTTCTACCTGTCGCTGCAACAGCGGTATGGCAAGAGCTACCCGGTCACCGACGCACCGGTGCGGGTGATCCTGACCATCCGGCCGACCGGGTACCACGCCAACGCGGGCTAGCCGCACCGGCCGCCGCCGCTGCGATGTTGCGCCGGTCAGATGTTGCGCCGCTCCGGTGGCTGATGGTGGACCGCGCTGTGTGTCGTCACGCTCATCCGGCCATCCGCCTCCATGTAGACCGAGGTCACATTCGCCAGGTCCTCGACGCCCTGCAGCCGCAGGTGCGACATCAGCTCCTCCTCGGTCAGCAGTTCCCGGCGCATGTTCTCGGGCAGGATCCGGCCGTTGCGCACCAGCAGCAGCGGCCGCGGCCGGATCACCCGGGCCGCCTTCGGCGACACGTACGCGAAGAAGTTGAGCAACCAGCTCCAGCCCAGAATCGTGGCGACCAGGATCAGCCCGTCGGTAATGCTGTTGTAGTTGCCCGACATCGCGTTCTGCGCCGCGTCGGCCAGTAGCACGATCACCAGCAGATCGGTGACACCGGTACTGCCGCTCTCCCGCTTGAGCACCACCCGGAGCATCAGGAACAGGGCGAGGTACACCACGCTGCCCCGGAAGATCATCTCCAGTGGCGGCTGGGTCGGCCGGAACAGTTGTGACCAGTGCACCACGCCGCCTGCGTACCCGCGCGGTCGCGGAGCAACACCCGCTGCCGCCCGAGCGGGAACCCCGGCCGCCGCCAGCGTGTCTACTAAGCCGTAATGGACAGCGCGACGGCGCTGCGGCGTGCCCGCGACGGCGACCTTGAGGCGTACGAAAGCCTGGTCGCCCGGTTCACCGTGCCGGTACACCGGGCGGCCGTCCTGCTCGGCGCCGGTGACGATGCCGAGGACGTGGTACAGGAGGCGTTCGTGAAGGCGTACCACGCCCTGGGTACCTTCCGGGGCGAGGCGGGCGCACTGCGTGCCTGGTTCGTGGCGATCGCGGTGAACCAGACGCGCAACCTGCACCGCTCGCGCCGGCGCGACGCCGCCCTGATGCTGCGCGAGGCGGCCACGGACGCGTCCCGCGGGCTGGCCC
>JAFMQQ010000725.1 GCA_017354595.1 Micromonosporaceae bacterium | reverse complement strand
CGACGGCCGGGTGGCGGTCATCCACAACGGCATCATCGAGAATTTCGGCGAACTCCGGCACGAGCTGGAGGCCGCCGGGGTCGAGTTCACCAGCGACACCGATACCGAGTGCGTGGCGCACCTGCTCGCCGCCGAGCTCGCCGGGGCGGCCCCGGTCGACGGAGGCAGGCCGGCGGGCGGGCTCGCCGAGGCGATGCGCCGGGTTTGCCGCCGGTTGGACGGCGCCTTCACGCTGCTCGCGGTCGATGTCAACGAACCCGGCACGGTGGTCGGCGCGCGGCGCAACTCGCCGCTGGTGGTCGGGCGCGGCACCGGCGAGAACTACCTCGCCAGCGATGTCGCCGCCTTCATCGAGCACACCCGGGAAGCGGTCGAGCTTGGCCAGGACCAGGTTGTGCGGATCACCCCGGAGAGCATCGAGATCACCGACTTCGCCGGAAACACCGTTGCCGGCAAGGAGTTCCACATCGACTGGGACGCATCCGCCGCGGAGAAGGGCGGGTACGACCACTTCATGCTCAAGGAGATCGCCGAGCAGCCGCGCGCGGTCGCCGATACGCTGCTCGGCCGGCTCGGCCAGCACGGCGAGATCGTCCTGGACGAGGTACGCCTGACCGATCAGGACCTGCGCGACGTGGACAAGATCTTCATCGTCGCCTGCGGCACCTCGTACCACGCCGGGCTGGCCGCCAAATACGCGATCGAGCACTGGACCCGGATCCCGTGCGAGGTGGAACTGGCCAGCGAGTTCCGGTACCGGGACCCGGTGCTGGACCGCTCCACGCTGGTGGTCGCCATCTCCCAGTCCGGCGAGACGATGGACACCCTGATGGCGCTGCGCCACGCGAAGGACCAGAAGGCCCGGGTACTGGCGATCTGCAATATCAACGGATCCACCATCCCGCGCGAGTCGGACGGGGTGCTGTACACGCACGCCGGCCCGGAGATCGCGGTCGCCTCCACCAAGGCGTTCCTCACCCAACTGGTCGCCTGCTACCTGATCGGGCTGCACCTGGCGCAGGTGCGCGGTATCAAGTACGCCGACGAGGTGGCGGCGGTCGTCGCCCAGCTCCAGGAGATGCCGTCCAAAGTGGAGGATGTACTCTCCACAATGGAGCCGGTACGCCAGCTCGCCCGCGAGCTGGGCGCATCCCGGTCGGTGCTGTTCATCGGGCGGCACGTGGGCTACCCGGTGGCACTGGAGGGGGCGCTGAAGCTGAAGGAGCTGGCGTACATGCACGCCGAGGGGTTCGCCGCGGGCGAGCTGAAGCACGGTCCGATCGCCCTGATCGACGAGGGCACGCCAGTGGTCTGCATCGTGCCGTCGCCGGCCGGCCGGGCGGTGCTGCACGACAAGATCGTGTCGAACATCCAGGAGGTACGGGCGCGGGGCGCCCGTACGATCGTGATCGCCGAGGAGGGTGACGAGTCGGTGCGCAAGTACGCCGACCACCTGGTCTGCGTACCGCCGGCGCCGACCCTGCTCGCCCCGCTGGTCACCACGGTGCCGTTGCAGGTACTGGCGTGCGAGATCGCCAGCAGCCGCGGCCACGACGTCGACCAACCCCGCAACCTCGCCAAGTCAGTCACGGTCGAATAGTGCTGCAAGCACTCCTCGCCTTCGCCGCCTTCGCTGCTGTCCTGACCATCACCCCCGGCCTGGACACCATGCTCGTCGTCCGCACCGCCGCCGTCGCCGGCCGTCGCGCCGGAATGGCAGCCGGTATCGGCATCGGCATCGGTACCCTCTGCTGGGCAGCGGCAAGCGCTCTCGGTATCACAGCACTTCTGACCGCCTCCCAGTTGGCCTATGACGGACTGCGCTGGGCCGGCGCCACCTACCTCTGCTACCTCGCGGTGCGCGCGCTCGTGAGCACTCGGAAGTCCACCGTGGACGGAGCAGGGGCGGGGGTGACCCGTGACGGGATCAAGCTTGACCGCCCAGAGCGGGGCACCCCCGCCCCTGCCCATACCCCGTGGAGAGCTTTGCGGGTCGGGCTGACGACCAACTTGTTGAATCCGAAGGTGGGGGTTTTCTATCTTTCGGTGTTGCCGCAGTTCCTGCCGCGTGACGGGTCGCCTTTGGTGGCTTCGATGGCGATGGGGCTGGTGCATGACGTCGAGGGTCTGGTCTGGTTTGGGCTGCTGGTGCTCGTGGTGGGACGGGTGGCACGGGTGCTTGTGCGGCCGGGGGTGCGGCGGTGGTTGGAGCGGGTGACTGCGGTGGTATTTCTGGCTTTCGGGGTACGGCTGGCGGTGGAGGCGGCGAGGAACTGAGGCTTATGGATGATGCGTTGAGGTCGGACGACGAGCCGACCCGCGACCAGGCGTGGTCTGGGTTGTACGAGCGGCACTGGGCCGTCCCGTCCCGGGAGACCGTTGCGCTGGTACCGCACCTGCTGGGCCTGCTCGCCGACGGCGCGTACC
>JAFMQQ010000724.1 GCA_017354595.1 Micromonosporaceae bacterium | reverse complement strand
TTCCAAGGCATTCCGGGATGCGATGCTCGCCGGTGACTGGCAGCGGTGCGTGGAGATCGCCCGGGACCAGGCGCGGGACGGCTCGCACCTGCTCGACCTGTGCGTCGACTACGTCGGCCGGGACGGTACCGGCGACATGCGCGAGGTGGCCGGCCGGTTCGCCACCGCCAGCACCCTGCCGATCATGCTGGACTCCACCGAGCCGGCCGTGATCGAGGCCGGGCTGGAGATGCTCGGCGGCCGGTGTGTGGTCAACTCGGTCAACTTCGAAGACGGCGACGGGCCCGGGTCGCGGTACGCCCGGGTGATGCCGATCGTGCGGGAGCACGGCGCCGCGGTGGTCGCACTCACCATCGATGAGGACGGCCAGGCCCGGACCAGGGACTGGAAGGTACGCGTCGCCAGCCGGCTGATCGACGACCTGACCGGCCGGTGGGGCTTGGCGCTACCCGACATTCTGGTGGACTGCCTGACGTTCCCCATCTCAACCGGCCAGGAGGAGACCCGGCGGGACGCGATCGAGACCATCGAGGCGATCCGCGAGATCTCGCAACGGTACCCGGGGGTCAACTTCACCCTCGGCATCTCCAATGTCTCCTTTGGACTGAACCCGGCCGCCCGGCAGGTGCTCAACTCGGTCTTCCTGCACGAGTGCGTACAGGCCGGGTTGACCAGTGCGATCGTGCACGCCTCGAAGATCCTGCCGATGAGCAAGATTCCGGACGAGCAGCGCGAGGTCGCGCTGGACATGGTGTACGACCGGCGGCGCCCAGGCTCCGGCGATCAGGAGGCGTACGACCCACTGCAGCGATTCATCGAACTATTCGAGGGTGTCGATGCCGCCTCGGCCCGGGCATCCCGGGCGCAGGAGCTGGCGCAGCTGCCGCTGACCGAGCGGCTGAAGCGGCGCATCATCGACGGCGAGCGCAACGGGCTCGAGGCCGACCTGGACGCCGCGATGCAGGATGTACCGCCACTGGCCATCATCAACGACATCCTGCTGGACGGGATGAAGGTGGTGGGTGAGCTGTTCGGCTCCGGCCAGATGCAGCTGCCCTTCGTGCTCCAGTCGGCCGAGGTGATGAAGACCGCGGTCGCCTACCTGGAGCCGCACATGGAGAAGGCCGACGACGGCGGCAAGGGAACCATCGTGCTGGCAACGGTCAAGGGCGACGTGCACGACATCGGCAAGAACCTGGTCGACATCATCCTGTCCAACAACGGGTACAGCGTGGTGAACATCGGCATCAAGCAGCCGATCAACGCGATCCTGGACGCGGCCGAGCAGAACCGGGCCGACGCGATCGGCATGTCCGGCCTGCTGGTCAAGAGCACCGTGGTGATGAAGGAGAACCTGCAAGAGATCACCTCGCGCGGGATGGCGCAGCGGTGGCCGATCCTGCTCGGCGGGGCGGCGCTGACCCGGGCGTACGTCGAGGACGACCTGCGGTCGGTCTACCCCGGCCAGGTGCACTACGCGCGGGACGCGTTCGAGGGACTCTCCCTTATGGACACCGTGATGGCGGTGAAGCGGGGCGAGGCGCCGGCGGTGGACGCCGACCGGGAGGCGGCGCTGGCCGCCCGCCGGGCACGGCGCGAGCGGCAGCGTTCCATGGTCAGCGCCTCGCTGCCGGAGCTCTCCGACGACTCGGTCCGCTCCGATGTGGCCTCCGATGTGGAGGTGCCGAGCCCGCCGTTCTTCGGCACCCGGGTGGTACGCGGCATCCAGCTCGCCGAGTTCGCCGCGGTGCTGGACGAGCGGGCCACCTTCCTCGGCCAGTGGGGGCTGCGCGGCTCGCGGGGTGGCTCCGGACCGTCCTATGAGGAGCTGGTGGAGACCGAGGGCCGGCCGCGGTTGCGGTACTGGCTGGACCGGCTCACCGCGGACAAGGTGCTCGAAGCCGCGGTGGTATACGGGTACTTCCCGGCGTACTCGGAGGGCAACACGCTGGTGGTGCTGGACGAGAACGGGCATGCCGAGCGCGCCCGGTTCGCCTTCCCCCGCCAGCGCCAGGAGCGCCGGCTCTGCCTGGCCGACTTCTTCCGGCCCCGACCGTCCACTCCGGACGGGCTGGACGTGGTCGCCTTCCAGCTGGTGACCGTGGGCGAGCCGATCAGCGAATACACCGCGAAGCTGTTCGCGAACAACGCCTACCGGGACTACCTCGAGGTGCACGGGCTGTCGGTACAGCTGACCGAGGCACTCGCCGAGTACTGGCACCGCCGGATCCGCTCGGAGTTGGTGCTGCCCTCCGGCGGTACGATCGCCGGCGACGATCCGTCCGATGTGGACGGTCTGCTGCGCAACGAGTACCGCGGCTGCCGGTACGCCTTCGGTTACCCGGCCTGCCCGGATCTGGAGGACCGGGCGAAGCTGATGGACCTGCTCGGTGCGGACCGGATCGGGGTACAACTCTCGGAGGAGTACCAGCTGGCTC
>JAFMQQ010000023.1 GCA_017354595.1 Micromonosporaceae bacterium | reverse complement strand
GCCCATGGCGGCGGTTGGGTGATGGGCGACCTGGACACCCACGACGGGTTGTGCCGCCACCTGGTGGCCACCACCGGTTGGGCGGTGCTGGCGGTGGATTACCGCCGGGCGCCTGAGTCGCGGTACCCGGCCGCGCTGGACGACGTACACACCGCGCTGGACTGGGTACGTGCCAACCGCACACCCGGCAACCGCGCGCCTGCCACAACCGGGCCGGTGGCACTCGCCGGCGACTCGGCCGGCGGGCAGCTGACCGCGGCGCTGGCCCGGCGGTCTCGGGACGCCGGTACGCCGGTCGCCGCGCAGGTGCTGATCTGTCCCGTGATCGACCCGGCGATGGCGTACCCGCCGCTGTCCGGGTACGGGCTGCACGCCGAGGAGATGCGGTTCTTCTGGGATGCGTACGCCCCACCCGGCTGCGACCGCGCTGCGCCGGACCTCGACCCGCTGCACGCCGACCCGGGCGGCCTGCCACCCGCGGTGGTTGTCACCGCAGAGCTGGACATCCTGCGCGACGAGGGAGAGGAGTATGCCCGGCGCCTGATGGCCGCGGGCGTCCCGGTGGTGTGTTCCCGGTACCAGGGCGTCAACCACAACTTCGTCCGCAAGCTGGCCCTGTTCGACGCGGGCCACGCCGCGCTGGCCCAGATCGCCGCCGCCCTACGCCGCCTCACGCTCGGCGAGTAGCCCGACCCTTGGGCCTGCGGATGAGGGCTGCCAGGCCCTCGATCAGCCGGTCCAGGCCGAAGGCGTACTCGTGCTCAAGGTCGTATGCGGCCTGGAACGCCTCTCCGGTGGCCTTTCCGACGCGGTCGGCGAGGGGAAACCGCGCCGGATCGAAGACCTCAGCCAGCGCTGGCGCGGCGGCCTGCCACCATTGGTTGTCGGTGATGCCGGTACGTCGCCTGGCTTGCTCTGCCTCGACCCTGCGCCGGGCCACGCCCGCCACGTGGGTGTGTACGAGGGTGATCGCGGCGTCCATCTCCACGTCGCTTAGCCCGATGCCGTCGACCACGCGCAGTTCCAGGTCATATTTCGCGATGGCGTTCGGGCCGAGTGGCGGCCGGCCGGTGAAGATCTGCAGCATCCAGGGGTGGCGCAGATACATCGCCCAATTCGCCGAGGCGACCTGTCGGAGACCCTTCTGCCAGTCCTTCGGGTTGAGCTTCTCGAGCTGCGCGACGGCCTCGCCGTAGACCCAGTCGAGCATCGCCTCGAGCAACTCGGCGCGTGAGGCGACATAGGTGTAGAGCGACATGGTGCCCATGCCCAGCGACTCGGCCACGCGTCGCATCGACAACGAGGTCAGGTCCTTGTCGGCGTCGGCGATCTCGACCGCGGCGGTGATGACCTGCTCGCTGTTCAGCGCGTGCCGCGGGCCGCGCCGCGGCAGCTGGCGGGTTCCCCACAGCAGGGCGATCGTCCTGGCGGGATCGGCACTGCCGCTGCTCTCGGTGGTCACGCCAATCAGCATAGCCACACTACTTAGTACGCCGTACGGAGATCCGTGGTACCGTTCTTCGTATGGCGTACGAAGAAGGCATGGCGATCACCGCGCGGGGCCTGCGGAAGCGATATGGCGACAAGGTGGCGCTGGATGGGTTCAGCCTGCATGTTGCGGCCGGGACGGTGTGCGGGCTGCTCGGTCCCAATGGCGCGGGCAAGACGACTGCGGTGCGCGTCCTGACAACGTTGCTACGGCCGGACGCCGGTGAGGCGTTCGTGGGCGGATACGACGTGGTCCGCCACCCGGGGCAGGCACGGTACCGGATCGGTCTGGTCGGTCAGAACGCTTCGGTGGACGAGGTTCTGACCGGCCGGCAGAACCTGGAGATGTTCGGCCGGCTCGGTCACCTGACCGCCCGTGCGGCCAGGTCACGCGCTGGCGACCTGCTGGATCGGTTCGGCCTAGCCCAGGCGGCGGATCGGTCTGTCGCCGGGTATTCCGGCGGGATGCGGCGCCGCCTGGATCTGGCGACCAGCCTGATCCTCTCTCCGGCGGTGCTGTTCCTGGACGAGCCCACCGCCGGACTCGACCCTGCGGCCCGGATCGAGGTCTGGGCACGCATCCGCGACCTCGTCGGTACCGGCGTCACCGTGTTGCTGACCACGCAGTACCTGGAGGAGGCAGACCAGCTGGCCGATCAGATCGCCGTCATCGACGCCGGCCGGGTCGTCGCCGAGGGAACCCCGGACGAACTGAAGGCCAGGGTCGGGCCGGACCGGGTTGAGACCGTCATCCGCAAGCCAACACTCGATGAGGTGTTCCTGCACCTGACCGGCCACACCCCCACCACTGCCACCACCCGAGCCGCGGAGCCGGTCCGATGAGTACCCCTGCCGCCACCGCCGCGCCCGGGTCCGCTTTCGTGTCCGCAGCATGGCTACGCGACGCCGCCACGCTCACCCGCCGGATCCTGCTCCACTGGAAGCAGCGCCCGATCTCCATCGCGATCGCGCTGCTGTTCCCGGTCCTGATCGTGCTGATGTTCCGCTATCTGTTCGGCGGCGCGATGGCCGTCCCGGACGGGACCTACACCGACTATCTCATCCCCGGCATGTTCGCCATGACCATGCTGTTCGGTCTGGAGTCTCTGGTGGTAGCCGTCACCACCGACATCGCCAGGGGCGTCACCGAGCGGATCCGGGCGATGCCGGTCAGCGGGATCGCGGTCCTGGCCGGCCGTTGCTGAGCGGACCTGCTCAACGCGCTGGCTGGCCTTGCCGTCCTGGTCTGCACTGGCCTTGCCGTGGGGTGGCGACCCCGGTACGGTCCCGTCGTCATTCTGACGGCGCTGGGACTGCTGCTGTGGCTACGATTCGCCTTCACCTGGGTCGGCATCTACCTCGGGCTCGTACTCAAGACACCAGAGTCAGCCGTGTCCGTGCAGGTGCTGGTCTGGCCCATCGGGTTCCTGTCCAGCGCCTTGGTCTCGCCAGACACCATGCCCGCCGGGCTGGGCGCGATCGCCACCTGGAACCCGCTGACAGCAACGGCCACAGCCATCCGCGACGTACTCGGCAACCCGACCTGGGCCACACATACCTGGGCGGCGAACCACGCAGGCCTGCTCGCCACCGCGTGGCCCGCCGTACTCACGCTGACCTTCGTACCACTGGCCAACCGCCAGTACCGGTTGCTCGGGCGATGAAGCAACGGTTCCACCGGGTTCGTGGCTGGCCCCTTCGTCCACGGTGGACCGTCGATCGGTCCCGCGGTCCGTGGCGGCCTTGTCTTAGGTCTCGGTTTGGTTGAGCGCCTCTGCGACACGCCGGGCGTGGTGGACAGCCGTGGGAGAATTCCTATGTGGACGGGGAGGATCGGGCGGTGTGGGGACTGTCCGATGTGGAGCTGATCGCCCGCATCGACCAGTGCCACGCCCGGGAGCAGCAGGCGCTGGCGGCCAAGTTGGCGGCGGTGGCCGAGTTCGAGGCCCGCGGTCTGGCCCGCCGGCAGGGGGCATCGTCGACCACCTCCTGGTTGCGCGACCGGTTGCGGCTGTCCTCGGGTAGCTGCCATCGGATGGTGGAGCTGGCCAGGGCGCTGGACCGGATCGCGCCACAGACGCGGGAGGCGTTCGCGCACGGGCGGGTGAACTGGGAGCAGGCTTCGGTGATCGCGGCTGTGGTGCGGGAGCTGCCGGACGAGGCCGGGCCTGAGGTGGCGGCCAAGGCCGAGGCGTTGCTGGTCGAGCAGGCGGCCGCCCTGGACCCGAAGGGGTTGCGGATCGCCGGCGGCCGCATCCTGGGCTACATCGCCCCGGATCTGGCCGAGGAGCACGAACGCCGCCAACTGGAGCAGGCGGAGAAGCGGGCGTATGAGCGGCGCACCTTCACGATGTCCCCGGACGGTGCCGGCGGGGTGCGGTTGCACGGGCTGCTGGATCAGGCAGCCGCGGCCACCGTGTCCGCAGCCCTGGATCCGCTGGCGCGGCGGGCCGGCCAGTTGGACGAGCGCACCCCGGGCCAGCGTCGCGCCGACGCCCTGGCCGACATCGCTCAGCTCGGGTTGGATACCGAGACCCTGCCCGAACACGGCGGGGACCGGCCCGGCCTGGTGGTCACCCTCAACTACGACCTGCTGCGCCAGCAGGTGGGCACCGGCACCCTGGATACCGGCGAACGGCTCTCCCCGGAAGCCGTGCGCCGGATCGCTTGCGATGCGAGGGTGATCCCGGCCGTGCTGGGCGGGCAGGGACAGGTACTCGACGTGGGGCGGGAACGGCGACTGTTCACCGGACCACTGCGCCGGGCGCTGGCCATCCGGGACGGCGGTTGTGCCTTCCCCGCCTGTGATCGGGCGCCGAAGTTCTGCCACGCCCATCATGCCAAGAGCTGGCTGGACGGCGGCCCGACCTGCCTGGCCAACGGCGTCCTGCTGTGTTCCTACCACCACACGATCATCCACAGTGGAGAATGGCAGGTCTATATCGCCGCCGACGGCCTGCCCGAGTTCATACCCCCACCCTGGATCGACGAACACCAACGTCCGAGGCGCAACAACCGAAGACCGGCCGATGGCCCCCACCGGTAACTCCCGGTTCACGATGCGCCTGCGGCTTGAACCGGCCGGCCCGGCCAACGCCGCTGATCTCTGGCGCGTGCATGACGACGACGGGGTGTGGCCGTGGTACGGCGACGAGAAGCCGAGCCTCGACCAGGTGGCGGAGTGGGCGAGGTTGATGGGCGAGTCGTGGCGCTTCCACGGCGTCCACAAGTGGATCGCGTACGACCGCGGAAGTGGTGAGCTTGTCGGCCGTGGCGGGGTGTCGCGTACGCCGGTCGATGACGACTGGGGTCAGGTCTACCCGTACCTTCCGGCACAGCCGTGGGTACGCGTGGCGCATAGGATCCACCGCCCATTCACGGCACACGCGAACTGGCTCGAGATCGGATGGGCGCTACGACGCGAGTTCTGGGGACACGGCTACGCGTCTGAGATCGGCCGCGCCGGACTGGCGTTCGCGTTCAACGTCCTGGGTGCGCAGGCCGTGGTGTCGTGCACGACCCGACACAACCTGCGTTCCCGTGCGGTGATGAAGCGCATCGGCATGCGGTATGCGGGTGAGGTCCGCAGCCGCGGCATGGTGGAAGGGGTTGACAGGGAGCAGGACGACGCGCCGTTCGCGCTCTGTGTGCTGCTGCGAAGCGACTGGGACCCCGCCGGCACGGTGGCTGGGCGCTAGGCTCTGTGCATGCCCTGGCTGGAGCACGAGCGCTACGAGTCGGAGTTCGCGGCGGAGACCGTCCGGTTCGCCAGCGTCACATCCGCGCTCGACCCGGCGGCCCGGGTACCGACGTGTCCAGAGTGGACAGTACGGGACCTGGTCGGCCACGTCGGTCGCGGGCACCGGTCGGCGACGACGATCGTCGGGCAGCGCCTCACCGGGCCACAGCTCAGCGATGCCCAGGCGCCGGGTGACCCCGACACGTGGCCCGAGTGGCTCACCTCCGGCGCCCAGGGTCTGATCGCAGCGATCCGCGAGGCCGGCTTCGACCAGCCGGTGTGGACCTGGCAACGCGATGGAACCGCCGGCTTCTGGCTGCGCCGGCTGTTGCACGACGAGCTCGTGCACCGGTTCGACGCAGAGATGACTGCTGGCCGGACCGGTACCGTCGCCACCGACCTCGCCGCCGACGGCATCTGCGACCTGCTCGACACCGCGAGCGCGCTATCCCGCTACACCGGCCGGCCGACCGGCTTCCGCGAGCTCGCCGGCACCGGTGAGACGTTGCGGTTCGGCGCCACCGACCACCCGGCGACGTGGCTCGCCGAGCGCACGCCAGACGGCGTCAAGTGGCGGTACGGGGATGGGGAGGCGGCGGTAAGCGTCAGCGCGCCAGCGCGCGAACTGCTGCTCATGCTGAACCGGCGCGTCGAGCCGACGCCCGACCGGATCCAGGTCACCGGTGACCGAACGCTCCTCGACCACTGGCTCGCACACTCAATCTTCTAGGAACGTCTACTGTGGACGGGACGGCCCAGGCGGCGAGCCGGGCGGCAGACTCGACAGCTGCGGGAGTAGAGACGGAGTGCGGCCACGCGGCGACGCGTCTCGCCCCGCAAGCCGGGCTAGCCGGCGCGGCAGAGCCGACTCTGTCGGGGCATGGCAGGATCTCGGCATGGACACCCTGGACCCGGCGGGACTGTACAGGGTCGCGGCTGACTGCGTCGCACTCATCTCGACCGAGTACGGCACCCGCCTGGACTGCTCGGTGGAGAGCCTGGCCACGCTCGACGAGGTGTGCGCCACCATCCTCGCCGATGGCCCGCTGAGCGAGCAGCACCGTGAACTGTGGCGGGAGTTGATTGGGGCATACACCGGAGAAGTGCTTCTGCGGACCTACGGCGGCCAGTGGGTGATGTCCGGCAACGCGCCGGCCGCGCTCGCTGTCTCGGTCGGTGGTATTACAGCGTTTCCCTTTGCGGTCGCCGACCGGGTGTTACGCGGTGAGCCGTACAAGAGCCTGGCCTCGTTCGCGCGTGCCTTGCCTGCCGTCCTCGACCAGGCACAGCGTTCCCCTCCCGTGCCCGGGTCGGTCGAGGGGCAGGCAGAGCTGCCACGGCTGACGAGAGACCCGGCCAAGCAGCTAGTCATCGATGAGCAGATCCTGGCCGGCCACTTTGCCGACGCCATCGCCGCCACGCGCGAGGCGTACGGGTCGACGATGAATGACGCGTTCCACGAAGTGCTGGCGCGAAAGCGTGAGCTGGGAGCGTAAGAACGCCCGCCGGGTTGACCGGGCACGGACGTTCAACCGGCACAGCCCGCCGCCGGGTCAGTTCGCGGCGCGGGTCGGTTCGCAGTGCGGGTCAGTCCGCGGCGCGGAAGGCGGTACCGGTGGCGGTGCGCCTGGCGCCCGGCTGGTACAGGCCGGTGGCCCAGCCGCGCGTGGCGGGCAGCGCGAACCAGGCGTACCGCTCCACATAGGAGAGTCCGGCGAGCATCCGGGTCGACTCGGTGACGAAGGCCGCCTGCCGGCCGGCGCTCGGGTACCTCGGCGAGCCGGCGAAGTTGACCAGTGCGTACTCGGTCAGCCAGATCGGCTTGTGGTAGCGGTTGTAGGTGTCCTGCAGGTACCGGTGCAACTGGTCCACCGCGGCGTTGCTGAAGTCCGAGCCGTACCAGTGCAGCGCGATGAAGTCGACCCGGTAGCCACGCGCCGCCGCCCCGGACATGAACCGGTCCAACCAGCCGCCCGGGGTCGCGGCGCCGCTGGCCGGCGCCGGGGAGCCGAGCGGCATCCCGGTCGCCTCCAGCCTCGGCCACAGGGCCAATGCCTGCTCCACCGTCATGTTGGCCTGGTCGGGGCGGTCCGGTTCGTTGAAGCCGAGCAGCACCCGGCCGGACCGCTTGGCCTGGCTCAGATTGGCGTCGGTAGCCAAGGTAGGTCCCCAGACCATCGGTACGAACTCCACCCGGGCCGGGGCCTTGAGGTCACCGGGGGAAGACAACCAGTTGTAGTACCAATGTGCGCCACTGTCCGCTAACGCCTGGCTGAACCCGGTGAAGTACCACGCGCCCACGCCCTTCTTCAACGCCTGCGTGGCCGGGCGATTGCTCGCCGGCGCCGAAGCAGACGCCGATGCAGACCCGGAAGCCGATGCAGACCCGGATGCCGAAGCAGACCCTGCGGCGGCCGGGGCCGGCCGGCCGGCGGGCGCGCCCGGCCGGCCCGCCTTGGCGCAGCCACCGAGGATCAGCAGCACCACAAGGGGCAGGGTAAGCAGGGGAATGACGGGGCGGGGCATGGTCCGGCCACATTACAGCAGCGCCACGATACGGTAGGCGTGCGATGAATCACGGTGGCGGAGGTCTGTAGCGCATGAGCACGGTTACCTCACACATGTCCATCTCGCTCGACGGGTACGTCGCCGGGCCGAACCAGAGCCTGCAGGCCCCGCTGGGCGAAGGCGGGCAGCGGCTGCACGAGTGGGTGGTCAACACCGCCGGCTTCCGGTCGATGCATGGCGGCAGCGGTGGCGAGTCCGGCCCCGACTCCGATGTCGCCGAGGCGGTCGCCCGGGATGTCGGCGCGTACATCATGGGCCGCAAGATGTTCGGCAACGGTGCCCGCCACCCGGCCGGTGGTGCCTGGGACGAGAGCTGGCGCGGCTGGTGGGGGGAGGACCCGCCGTTCCACACCCCGGTCTACGTACTCACCCACCAGCCGCGGGAGCCGGTGCCGATGGCCGGTGGCACGACATTCCACTTCGTCACCGATGGCGTCGAGTCCGCCTTGGAGCAGGCCCGCGCGGCCGCTGGCGGACAGCGGGTGATGGTCGGCGGTGGGGCCGCGACCGTGCGCCAGTACCTCGCCGCCGGACTGCTCGACGAGGTGTACCTGCACCTGGTGCCGGTACTGCTCGGCGCGGGGGAGCGGCTGCTCGACGGGCTGGCGGGGGATGGTGCTGGGGACCCCGGCTTCGAACCGGTGCAGGTGATCGCCTCGCCGCGCGTCACGCACATCAGGTACCGGGTCGTACCCGGGCCGGGTCGCGCATGAGCATCGACCTCGACGCGGTCACCGCGATCGACACCCATGTGCACATCGAGACCGACGGGCAGGGCAACTACGCGCTGGACCAGGAACTGCTGGACGCCTCGGCCGCGTACTTCAAGAACGAGGCCGGCCCCGGGCGGGCACCGACCGTCGACCAGATCGCCGAGCACTACCGCGGCCAGCGGCTGGCGGCGGTGGTGTTCACAGTGGACGCTCACCGGGCGACCGGCCACCCGGCCCTGTCCGGTACCCGGCTGCTGGAGCAGGTCGGCCACCACCCCGACGTGCTGGTCCCCTTCTGCTCGGTGGACCCGACCGCGGGGGCGGAGGCGGTGGCCCTGCTGCGGGACCTGGCCGCCGGCGGCGCGCGGGGGCTGAAGCTGCACCCCTCGGTGCAGGCCTTCGCCCCCAACGATCCGGCGTTGTACCCGCTCTACGAGGCCGCGGCGGAGCTTGGCCTGCCGATTGTATTCCACACTGGACAGACCGGCATCGGCGCCGGGATGCCCGGCGGGCGCGGGATCCGGCTACGCTACTCCGACCCGATGCTGATCGATGACGTGGCCGCCGACCTCCCCTCGCTGACCGTGATCCTGGCCCACCCGTCGGTACCCTGGCAGGACTCGGCGATCTCGATGGCGACGCACAAAGCGAATGTCTACATTGACCTGTCCGGCTGGTCGCCGAAGTACTTCGCGCCGCAGCTGGTCCGCGCGATCAACGGCCTGCTGAAGCGGAAGGTGCTCTTCGGCTCGGACTTCCCGCTGCTGACCCCGCAGCGGTGGCTGGCCGACTTCGAGCGGCTCGAGATCAAGCCGGAGGTACGCCCGTTGGTGCTGAAGGAGAATGCGGCCGGGGTACTCGGGCTGCGGCACGGCTGAACGTTTGCTTACCGTCCATTGACGGGAACGAATTAGCGACCCATCATTAGAGTCGCATTCGTCAATGTCCCGCACCCGCCAATGTCCAAGGGGAGGAACGGATGGCCGCTGCGATCGGCGAGGTCTCCTGGTTCTGTTGCGGTACCGCGTGGGGTCCGTGTGGTACCACCGCCCACGGCGCCTGCGGTACCTGCAACTCCGGCTCGCGCCAGCACGCCTGGCCCAACGCCTCGACAGCCTGCTTCAACATCACCCGGCCGGACCTGTGCGGCTTCGGCTTCAGCCAGCGCGGCTGTGGCTTCGTCCACGCCACGACAAACCTGTGCAACGGCGCCGTGGTCAGAACCTCGATCGCCGACTGCGGGCCGAACACCCATCTGTTCTGTGGCGAGCGCACCTGCTGCGGCTCCGCCTGCGGTACCGCCCGCATCATCGACCTGACCCCGTCGGCGTACAGCGCGATCGCGAGCCTCTCCACCGGCCTGCGCCCGTGCTCGGTGGATGTCGGCTGAGGAGGCAGTGATGGTCCCAGGCACAGATCTCAGCCGGCGCGGTGTTCTGTCCGCCGCCGTGCTCGGTACCGCCGCCAGCCTGGTCGGTGCCGGCGCTATCGGCTCGCTGGCACCAGCGGCCGCGTTCGGTGCCCCGGCCGTACTGCCCGGCGAACCGGACCCGAACTTCGCCGAGGGCAGAGTCACCAGCATCGATGGCTCCCTGATCCGGGCGACCGGTTCGGACGGTACCCTGCATCGCATCCAGACCACCAGTGCGACCAGCTTCTGGAAGTTGACCCCCAGCACCATCGAGTCGGTGGCCACCGGCGACGGCTTCTACGCCCGTGGCCTCCGGATGCCCGACGGCTCCCTGGCCGCGGACGCGGTCTGGGTCAACATCGTCAGCCTCGACGCACACGTGGCGACCCTGCGCGGCCCGGTCGCCCGAGCCAACGCCGCCCGAGCCAACGCGGCCCGAGCCAACGCGGCGGGAGCCGACGCGGCCGGTGGCGTCCGGGCCGATGGCGGGCAGGTGCACCTGGACCACCGCGGCAGCCGGATCGTCGGGCACGTGGTTCCCGGCGTCAGCGCCGCGGTATACAACGGCGCACCGGCGGTCAACGACCTGTCCCTGGTACGGGTCGGCACCCACGTGCACGTGATCGGCGCCTGGCATCCGGATACCAATGAGATGGATATTGCCACGCTCTACACGGCGGTATAGGCAGTCATCATGGACGCTGTCGCGGCGGCGGTGCCGCCACTGTTAGCAGCCGTACTGGTCTGGTCCGGCGTGCTCAAGCTGGTCGGTTCGGCCGGCCAGGTCGCCGGTACGGCGCTGCACCGGCTACTGGCCCGCCGGGAGCAGACCGGACGCCACACCGTTGCGGTGTACCGGACGGTCGGCGTGATCGAGCTGGCGGTCGCCGCCGCATTGCTGGCGGTACCCGGCCCGGCGGCACCGGTGGCCGCGACCGTACTCGCCCTCGGGTTCCTCGGCTACCTGTGGTACGCCGCCGTGGCCGCACCCACGTCATCGTGTGGCTGCATGGGCGGGCGGGCCCCGGTCTCCTGGCGGAGCTTCGCCCGGGCCGGCGCGATGGTGATCCTCGCCCTACTGGCTGCCGTGGCCGGTACCGGCGGCTGGTGGTCGGTCCCGCGCCCGGCGACCGCCGGGGCGTTCGCCGGCGCGCTCGCCGGCGGCGGGGCGCTCATCGTCGCGTTCTCGGTGGAGCTGGACCGGTTCTGGCTGCTTCCGCTTCGCCGGCTGCGGGTCCGGCTGCCCCACCCGCTGGGTCAGGCGCGGATCGGTATCCCGCTGCAGGCAACCGTTGACCAGCTGCAGCGCAGCGAGGCGTACCGGCGGGTGGCCCCATTGCTCACCTCGGACATACTCGAGCACTGGGACGCCGAACGATGGCGCATCGTGACCTACGCGGCGCGGTACCAGGACCGGCAGCTGACCGCGGTCTTCGCCGTGCCGTTTCCGGGAGCCGGCACCGGGGGCGGCGGTACCGGGGGCGGCGGAAGCGGAGGCGGCGGTACCGGGGGAGCCGGCAGCGGGGGCGGCGGTACCGCGGACCCGGAGGTACGTGTCTCCCTTGTGGATGAATCCACCGGCGAGGTATCTACTGTGGACGGTCCGTTGCTACCCGCTGCGCGGTGACGAAGGCGACGTAGTCGACGATGATGTCCCATTCCTCCCCGGGACTCATCTCCGGGAAGATTGCCGGAACCCACCGGAGTCGTCACGTCGCTGCTCAGGGTTACCGCGTACCATCTACCCGGCACCCCGTCGCCCGCCCGAGCAGGATTGATGGCCTCCTCAACGACCACGGAAACCGCCGAGGCACCCGATACGGCACCCTCGCCCCGGCTGCGCTGGCGCCCCCGCTGGCGGCGGATCGATCCGCTCACCGCGCTCATGCTGGTGATCCTGGTGGCATTCGTGATCTACGGGATCGGATCCCCACTCTGGGGGCAGAGCGTCTTCGCCGGTACCGACTACCTGAGCCATTTCTGGCTGTACCGGGACGGCGGGTTCGCCTCGGCCGATGTCGGCAGCCGGTACTTCGGCGACACCATCGACGCCGCGATCCCGAACGCGGCGCTGTTCGGCGAGGCGCTGCGCCACGGCGACTACGCCGGCTGGAACCCGTACGTGCTGGGCGGCGTCCCGCTGGCGAGCACCCCGAACTACGCTCTGTTCTCCCCGGTCTCGCTCCCGTTCTGGTTCCTGCCGGCCGGCTTCGCGCTCGGGTACGTCCAGCTGCTGGCGATCGTCTTCGCGGTGGGCGGCACCTTCCTGTACCTGCGCCGGGTGCGGCTGGGCCGGCCGGCCGCGCTGCTCGGCGGGCTGGTCTTCGCCAGCAGCGCGTTCGTGGTCAGCTGGGCCAACTGGCCGCAGGCGAAGGTGGCCGTCTTCATCCCCGCGTTCTTCTGGGCGTTGGAGTGCCTGATCCAGTCCCGGCGGATGCGGGATCCTGGTTCTGCCGGCGGGGTGGGTGGAGCCGGCACAAGCACTGCACTGCTCGCGCTGAGCGTCGCCGCGATGCTCCTCGGTGGCTTCCCGCCGGTGGCCGTGTACGCGTTGCTCACCGGCGCGGTCTACCTGATCGCCCGGTCAGTCGCCGAGGCACGTCGTCCCGCCGAGGCCGGAGCAGGCATCGCGCGGTACCGGGGGCAGTGGCGGCGGATCGTCGGCCTGTGCGGCGCCGGGCTCGGCGGCGTGGTCGCCGGCTTCGGTCTCGCCGCATTCCAGCTGCTGCCGTGGCTGGCCACCATACGCAACGCCCAGATCTACGGGCGGGTGCAGGAGTCGGCGGGACACATCCCGTTCCACATGCTGGTCACCGCGATCGCCCCGTACGCGCTGGGCGGGGTCGATCCGCAGCAGCCGCCGACCTGGTACGACAGCCGGGTCTTCACCGAGGAGAACGCGTTCGTCGGCGCCGCCGCGCTGGTACTCGTCCTGCTCGCAGTCTGCCTCGCCCGGCGCGCCCGCGGCATCCTGCCGCGTGCACTGTGGACGGTGCTGGTCGCCACGGTCGCCGGCTGGGGTTTGCTGATCTTCGCCGGCGGGCCGCCGCTGCAGGCACTGGAGGCGGCCTCATCGCTGTTCGGCCAGAACTTCATCGGCCGGGCGCGAAGCGTGCTCGGCTTCCTGGTCGCGGTCCTCGCCGCGGTCGGTCTCCAGCTCCTGCTCAACCGGCGGGCCGCGACCGCCACGCCGGCCGTGCCGAGCCCTGACGCGCCGGGCAACGGGTCGGCGGGCAACGGGTCGGCGGGTAACTTGTCCGCGGGAAACCTGCCGGCGGGCAACGGGTCGGCGAGCAATGCGCCCGCGAACTCCGGCCCCGCGCCGGGGCAGCGCGGGTGGCAGTCCGGGCGGCCCCGGTTCTGGCCTGCCGTGCGGTCCCGGCCCACCGAGGGGTCCCGGCCCACCGTGCGGTTCTGGCCCACCGCGCGGTTCCGGCCCACCGTACCGGCGTGGCCAGCCGTGCGGTTCTGGCCAGCCGCGGTGTTGCTCGCGGTGGTCCTGATCGGCGGCGCGGCCGCGCTGGTGGCGTTCCGGGTCGCCGGCGGCGCCGGGCAGCGCGGGTACTTCGGCGGCCAGATGCTCATCGGGCTCGCCTTTATGCTCGGGGCGGCGGTCTGTGCCGCCCTGCTCTGGCGGGCGCCGCGCGCGCGAGCGGCCCATCCGGGCCGGATCGGGCCGACGGGTCAGGGCGGGCGGGCAGTCCGGTTCGGCGCCGCCGCGGGCGTGCTGCTCCTCGTCGGTACGCAGGCGCTGATGCTGGTGCGCCCGTACTATCCGCGCGGCAACCCCGATCTCTTCTACCCGGAGACGGCCGCCGAGACGTACCTCGCCGGGCACCTGGCGCACGAACGGTTCGTCGGCGGGTCGATCGTCTTCAATTCCGTCAGCGCCTACCGGGGGCTGCGCAGCATCCAGGGGCACTCCTTCGTGGACCGTCGCTTCGGCGAGCTGATCGAGGCGCTGCCGGGCCAGCAGTTCGACATCCCACCCACCTCGCCGACCATTGACGCCGCCGATCCGGCGGTGTACCGCAGCCCGATCCTGGACCGGCTCGCGGTGCGGTACGCGGTGCTGCCGCAGTCGGCCACACCGCCCGGGACCGAACACGCCGACAAGGGCGATGGTGGCACCGTGACCATCCAACCTGGACAGACGGTGACCGTCACTCTGCCCGGTGGCGGGCCACTGCGCGCGATCGGACTGACCGGGCGCAGCCGGCTGGCGGCCGACGCCGCGCTCGCCGTGGTGGTACGCGACGCCTCGGGGCGGGTACTGGCGAGTGCGCAGCGGCTGGCCTGGTCGATGTCGGGCGGGACCCCGTTCTATGTACCGGTCGCCGCCGAGGCGGCCGCCGCTGGCAAACCACTGACCGTGGCGTTGACTGTGACCGGCAAGCAGGGCTGGACGGTCGCGGCCCGGGGCGGCGCGCCCGCGGTCTCCACCGTGCTGGGCGCGAACGACGGGCTGCGCCTGGTCGACGACGATGGCGCCGCGGTGTACCAGCGGGACACCGCCTTGCCACGGGCGCGCTGGGCGTCCAGCGTGGTGGTGCAGCCCGACCCGGCGGCCGGGCTGCGCATGCTCGCCGCCGGCCAGGTCGGCACCGACCAGGTGCTGCTTGACGCGCCCGGTGCGCCGGCGGACGGGAAGCCTGCCACCATCGACTGGGTGACCGACGGCTTGGACGAGATGACCCTGTCGGTACGCGCGCAGGGCAGCGGGTACCTGGTGCTCGCCGACGCGCTGCGCTCCGGTTGGCAGGCCACAGTGGACGGTCGTACCACCGCGCTGGTCCCCGCCGACCACGGCCTGGTCGCGGTGCCGGTCGGGGCGGGTACGCACACCGTGCGGCTGGTGTACACGCTGACCTACGGCGGCCACCTCGGCGCCGGCCTCTCCGGGCTGACCGCGGCGCTGCTCGCCGGCCTGGTCGTGGTGGAGCTGGTCATCCTGCGCCGGGCGCAGGGGCGGCGGGTGCAGGGGTGGCGGGTGCGGGGGAGGCGCCGGGCATAGCGGGCCGCGCCCGCCGGGCCGCACGTTAACGACGGCCCGGCGAGCTCAGCCGGCTACTTCTTGGCCACCTCGACGTTGCGCTGGTCCGTGCCGACCAGCTCACCGACGTCGTTGAAGACGACGAGCTGCGCGGAGCCGACGGCGACACCCTGGCGGAACGCATTGCCGTTCGCCAGGACCGTGACACTCGCGCTCTGCGATGAACCAGTGCAGCCGCCCAGGCTCAACTCGTCCGACCCCCCGGACGCGATGTCGTTGCCGACGCGCTCGTTCAGGAAGACGAAGACGAAGGCGTTGGCGCCGGGCGAGCAGACGAAGCTCAGTGGAACGTTGACGGCCGCGCCGCGCGCATCGAGCACGGCCGGCGAACCGATCTGTACCACCGCTACGGATGGGGACTGCTGGCTGACCGCCGCTCCAGCCGGCAGCGCCGCCGCCACCGCAGCTCCGCCGGCTACAGCTAGCACCGCGGCTCCGATTGCGACGCGTCTTCGTACTCGGGTCATGGCTCCTCCTTGGGATCGCTGTGATGTGCTTGCATTTCCTCCCGTGGACTGATGGTCACCGGTCTGATGGTCACCGGTCTGACGGTCACCGGTCCGGCAAGGCCGATGAAGGTTCCTACGGCCAGCGGTACCACCGCCAACTGCCACAGGAAGTCGAAGCCGCTGTGTACGGCGAGGGCGACCAGCGCCGCGATGGCGCCGGTGCGAACGTGGCTCACTCCAGCCAGGTCGACGCCGGCCAGGTCGATCCGGCCGGCCCGGATTGTCAGCACGACGGCCACCAGTACGCACAGCAGCAGCGCCAGGCCGATCGCGCCGAGTTCGGCGAGCAGCTGCAGGTACTCGTCGTGGGCGTACCGGCCGATCTGCAGCTGGCCGTCGGGCGCGGTCCAGATGTACCGGCTGCGCCCCGGCCCGGTGCCGATCCAGGGCTGGTCGGCGATCAGCCGCAGTGCCGCCCGGGCCGCGCCGCCGCGCTCGGAGGAGTCCAGGCTCAGCCGTGCCGAGAGCAGGCTCCGGGCCGCCGGGCTGGTCCAGGCGAGCGCTGCGAGTCCGAGGATGGCGGCCAGGCAGCCCGCCAACGACACTCTCCGGACCAACCGCGCACCCGCCCGGGCGCGCAACCCGGTCGCACCAACGCTGGTCGCACCAAAGGCGAGCACGCCGCCGATGGCCAACCCGATCAGCGCGGGCAGCGGCCGGGCCGGTGCGCTCGCCGGTACCGACG
>JAFMQQ010000723.1 GCA_017354595.1 Micromonosporaceae bacterium | reverse complement strand
CCCGGCCGCCCAGCCCACCCCGGCCGTTGTCCACCGGTTATCCACAAGCGACAGCCGGGTCTTGAGTTCACCGTGGGCCGGCCGGAAGGCTGGCGGCATGGGGAGGAACCGAGAGCCGCCGATGGCAGGGCAATACCCGATACCCGGACTCATCCGCCGGGCCCGGCGGATCGCCGATCTGAGCCAGCGCCAGATGGCGCGCCGCGCCAAGGTGTCACCCTCCACTGTGGGCAGGGTCGAGGCCGGGGCGCTGGTACCCGGGCTGGACCTCATGCAACGCCTGCTCGGCTCGGCCGGGCTCTACCTCGCCGTGGTCGACGCCGACGGTCACGTCATCCTGCCGATGGAGGACCGGGAGGACATCCGCGATGGCGCGCAGCGGCGCTACCCGTCGCACCTGGACACCATCCTCGATCCGCGGCCGGGCGACTGGTGGGGCGACCGCTACGGGCTGGCCCGGCCGCCCGAGACCTTCTACCGCGACCGCCGGCACCGGGACGAGGCACGACGCCGCAGCCAATGGGAGGTGCGGGTGGCACAGCACCGCGGGGTACCGGCACCACCAGACCCGCGCCGCAACTGGCCCCGCCCCGACTGGGACATGCTCGACGGCGCCGAGTTCTGACCGCGGGCCCGGCCTACCCGGTCTCCACCAGCCGACCGCCGGCAAGGAGCAGCCAGCGGTTCACGCCGATCTCGGCCAGGAACCGCTCGTCGTGGCTGACTACGATGAAGGCGCCCTGGTACGCGGTCAGCGCGCTGGTCAGCTGGCCGATGCTCACCAGGTCCAGGTTGTTGGTGGGCTCGTCAAGCAGCAGCAGCTGCGGTGCCGGCTCGGCGTACAGGACGCAGGCGAGAGTGGCGCGCAGCCGTTCGCCGCCGGAGAGTACCCGCACCGGCAGGTGGATCCGCGGGCCGCGGAACTTCAACCGGGCCAGCAGGTGCATCCGTTGCGCGGTCGGCATCGCCGGCGCGAACCGGGTCAGGTTCTCCGCGACGCTACGCTCCGGGTCGAGCAGATCCAGCCGCTGGGACAGGTACGCGCTGCGTCCACCAGCTCCACTGTGGACAAGGCGGAGCAGGCTCGACTTGCCGGCGCCGTTGGCGCCGAGCAGGGCGATCCGCTCGGGTCCCCGTACCGTCAGATCGACACCGCTGCCGGCGAAGAGTCGACGGTCCCCGTACTGGATCTGCATACCATCTGCGGTGAAGACCGTGCGACCCGCCGGCACCCGGGTCGCGGGCAGTTCCACCACGATCCGGTCGTCGTCGCGCAACAGGCGCTCCGCCTCGTCGAGCCGTGCCCTGGCCTGGTCGATCCGCGCGGCGTGGGTCGCCTTCGCCTTTCCCGCCGACTCCTGGGCGTGCCGCTGCAGCGCGCCGGCGACAATCTTCGGCAGCCCGGCGCTCTTGGCGTTGCGGGCGGCGTTGCTTGACCGGCGCTCGGCGCGCTCGCGAGCCTGTTGCATCTCCCGCTTCTCCCGCTTGACCTCCAGCTCGGCGCTGCGCACCTCGCGCTGCGCGGCCTCCTGCGCCGCGCGGACCGCCTCCTCATATGCGGTGAAGTTGCCGCCGTAGAACCGGATCTCACCGCAGTGCTTATGGCCAGGATGCAGCTCGGCGATGCGGTCCATCCCGGAAAGCAGCGCGCGGTCGTGGCTGACCACCAGCAGGCAGCCGCTCCACTCGTCGAGTACCCGGTAGAGGCGGCGCCGCGCATCCAGATCGAGGTTGTTGGTCGGCTCGTCGAGCAGCAGCACATCCGGCCGCTTCAGCAACTGCGCGGCGAGCCCGAGGGCGATCACCTGGCCACCGCTCAACGTGTACAGGTGCCGGCCCAGGGGTACCTCGCCGAGGCCGAGCCGGTCGAGTTCGGCGCGGGTACGCTCCTCGATGTCCCACTCGTTGCCGAGGATGGCGAAGTTCTCCTCGCTGGCGTCCCCGGATTCGATCGCGCGCAGCGCCTCGACGAGCGGGGCGATGCCGAGTACCTCGGCGACGCTCAGGTCGCCGCGCAACGGCAGGTGCTGCGGAAGGTACCCGACCACGCCGGGCACCGAGATGGTGCCCTGCTGCGGCCGCAGGTCTCCGGCGATCAGCCGGAGCAGAGTGGTCTTTCCGGCGCCGTTGGGCGCGACCAGACCGGTGCGCCCCTCGGCGACGCTGAACGACAGCCCGCGGAAGACCGGGGTGTCATCCGGCCAGGAGAAGGACAGCTCGGAGCAGACGATATGTGCGTCGGACATGGCAGAACCTCGGCGGGTGCGACGGGATGACGGGCCTGGCCCGGGTTGTCACCGGGAGGTGTCGTCGCCTGCCATGTCTGATCTCCTTGCCAGCAAGGGCACCGAGGGCCACTGGGAGTCGCCGCCCAGTCTAGCGCCAGGCCCGAGCGGCGCGCCCCCGGGTTTATCGCGGCCGACGAGCTGCGGCACGCCGGGCC
>JAFMQQ010000169.1 GCA_017354595.1 Micromonosporaceae bacterium | reverse complement strand
TCGATGACGAGCAGGTGCCCCTCGCCGGCGAGCAGGTGCGCCTCGCAGTGCGGGATCTGCTCCGCGAGGTAGCTGCCCATCGCGGGCGATACCAGGGTGTCGGCCTGGCCATGCCACATGTGGACGGTCGGCTTGATCTCCCGCAGCGGGAACCCCCACGCCCGGCCGAGCAGCACCATGTCCCACGCCGCGCCCTGGCTGCCCTGGCGGAACGCCTCGGCGAAATCGGCGACGAGCACCTCGGTGACCTCGGGCCGGCGTACCACCTCAGCGTCCACTTGCGACAGCGCGCGGGCCACCGCCTCGATGGTGCGTGCCGGTCGCTGCTGCATGTTGCGAGCCATGGACCGCATCAGGAACCCGGCCAGCACCGGCCACCGGGAACTCAACCGGAAGCCGACCCGGTTCTGCCACCGCACGCCCCGGGTGACACCGGGCGCGTTGTACGGCGCCGGGCCGCTGAGCACCCCGGCCCGCCGCACCCGGTCGGGGAGTTTGTACGCACACGCCAGGGCGTACGGCCCGCCGCCCGAGGCACCGACGACGGAGAACTCGCCGATGCCGAGCAGGTCGGCGGCTTGCGCGACATCGGCGGGCCAATCCAGGATGGCCCGCCCGGGCTGCCAGTCAGACCGGCCGCAGCCGGGGCGATCGAGCGCGACAATGCGTACGCCGGCCGCGGCTGCGGCCGGTCCGGCGAAGCGGGCCTCCAGCCGGGAAGCGGGATGCCCGTGGAAGTAGAAGAACGGTTCGCCGGCGGGGTTGCCGTATTCGGCGCAGCCGAGCGCCCGACCGTCGCCCAGCCGTAGCACCGCATCCTCAGCCATGCGAACTCTCTCGCCTTCGATCGTCAGCGATGCCAGGCTACCGCAGGGCTCGCCCAGACTCGGGCGACGTGGTGGGCCCGGCGACGTGGTGGGCGCCGTGGTGGGCCCGGCGCCGTGGTGCCGGCGCTGCTGGTCCGGATCCGTCGCGGCCGGCGGCCAGATCCTGCTCCGGCCACCCCGGTGGGCTTGCCAGCCCCATTCATCCGCGCCGATACTGACAGCACCCGACCGTAGCTGAACTCCCGGGAGCAGACATGAGCAGCACACACCTGCACAGCGCCAAACGAGCCGCCAGGTTCGTCGCCGTTGCCGCCGTCGCCGTCACGGTCGGGGCGCTCGCCCTGCCGGCAGGCGCGACCGCCGCACCCCGCGACTACACCGCCAGCCAGCTCGCCGCCGTGAGCGCAGCGGTGGACAGCTCCGGCGCGACGGGCATCGCCTGGTACGTGGACGCCCGCTCGCACCGCGTCGTGATCACCGCGGACAGTTCGGTCTCCGCGGCCGAGATCGCAACGGTCAAGCGGGCAGCGGGCGCCGGGGCCGGTGCGCTCCGGGTCCAGCGCACACCCGGCGTCTTCACCGCGCTGGTCGCCCCCGGCGACGCGATCTACGGCGGAGGCTTCCGGTGCTCGCTCGGCTTCAATGTGGTAAGCGGCAGCACCAACTACTTCCTCACCGCCGGGCACTGCGGCAAGCTGGTCAGCACCTGGTACACCAACGCCAACCAGTCCACGCTGATCGGCCCGACCGTGAAGTACACCTTCCCGGGTAGTGACTACGCGCTGGTCCGGTACGACAACACCTCGCTCAGCCACCCCGGTGGCTTCACCGTCGGCGACGCCAGCCTCGGCGAGCGGGTGACCCGCAATGGCTCCACCACCGGTGTCCACAGTGGAACGGTGACCGCGCTGAACGTCACGGTCCACTACTCCGGCAATCCCGGCGGCAGGGTCCGCGGCCTGATCCAGACCACCGTCTGCGCCGAGCCGGGCGACTCCGGCGGCCCGCTCTACGACGGCACCACGGCACTCGGCCTCACCTCCGGGGGTAGCGGCAACTGCACGACCGGCGGCACAACCTTCTTCCAGCCGGTCCGCGCGGCAGTCAACGCCTTCGGCGTCACCATCTTCTAGGCCGGCGTGACCGGCAGGATGACCTCCACCTCCACTGTGGACACCTCAGGCGGAGCGAACGGGACCACATCGCCCGGGCACGGGCGACCGTCCACACGCAACTGCGGGTTCCCCTCGCCTTCCCGGCGGACGGTGATCTCGTAGCGGGTACCGCGCAGCAGCCGGGTCGCGCGGTACCCGGGCCACTGCGACGGCAGGCACGGCGCCACCCGCAGTCCGGTGTGGGTCGGCCGGATGCCCAGGATCCACTGGGTCGCGGCGACGTACGCCCAGGTGGCCGTACCGGTCAGCCAGGCGTTGCGGCCCATGCCGTACTGCGGATGGGCCGGGCCGCAGATGTTCTGGCAGAACACGTACGGCTCCACCCGGAAGGTGTCCGCGTCGGTACGGGCGAGTGGCAGCAGTTGCCGGTAGTACCGGTACGCCCGGTCGCCGTCGCCGAGCATCGCGGCGGCGACCACCGCCCAGGTGTTGGCGTGGCAGAAGATCCCACCGTTCTCCTTCGCCCCCGGCGGATAGGTTGAGGTGCCCCGTACCCTCGGGTCGGCGCCGTGGTAGGGCGGGTCGAGCAGCATCAGCCCGTACTCCGTGTTGAGCTGCTCGTGCGCCGATCGCATCGCCTGCTCGGCGCGGTCGCGCGGTCCCACCTCGCCGATCGCCGACCACAGTTGCGGAATCAGGTTGATCCGGTGTACCGGCTCCGAGGCCACCCCGACCGGCTTCCCCTCGTCATCGAAGGAGCGGGCGTACCACCTGCCGTCCCAGCCGTGCGTGTCGATCGCCGCCGCCATCGCCGCGTGGCGCTCACGCATCCGCCCACCCTCGGCCGACCGTCCCGTGTGGACGGCCAGGTCCGCCAGGTCCAGCAGCGCCCGGCAGTACAGCATCCCGGTCCAGACACTCTCCGCCAGGCCGGAGCCGTGGTCGACGTTGTGGGTGTCGTCCCAGTCGGCGAACCCGATCCGCGGCAGCCCGTGCGGTCCCAGGTGCTCGGCGGTGAACTCGACCGCCCGGATCAGGTGCGCCCAGATGCTCCCGCCGGATCCGTCCTGATAGGACACCCGCTGGTCCAGGTAGCCGTAGTCGCCGGTCTCCCGCAGGTAGGCGCAGACCGAGATGACAAGCCACAGATGGTCATCGCTGAACCACTGTGGCCAGTCCGGAAACTCGGCGGCCAGCCCCGGCCCGCCCTCGCCGGTCAGCGGGAAGAACTGGTGCCAGGTATGGCCATCGCCGAACTGCATCCGCCAGATCCGGGTGAGCATGTCCCGGGCGTGCTCCGGCGCCGCCGGCGCGGTAGCCAGCGTGTCCTGGCCGCTGTCCCGGGTACCCATGCCCCGGCCGAGCCCGGTCTCGTACCCGGAGACGAACCGCGACCAGTACAGCGTGGTGCGGCACTGCACCGGGTTGAACAGGTTGACCATCAGATCGAAGAGCGGGTCTGGAGTGTCCACAGTGAACACCGATAGGTACGCGTCCCAGTCGGCGCGCAGCCGCTCGAAGGCCGCTTCGACCGCGCCAGGTTCCCGATAGCTCGCAAGCGCCGCGCGGATCGCCGACGGCTCGTCGGTTACGCCGGCCAGATACACCAGGCGAGCCCGCTGCCCCGGAGCCAGCCGCAGTTCGTGGCAGAGCGAGCCGATGCTGTTGCCGCGCGGGGAGCCGGTACTGGTGGGAGTGCCGGCGGCCACGACCGCGGGGTTGGACAGGTCGCGGTAGGCACCGACGAACGCGTCCCGGTCGGTGTCGTATCCCAGCGCCGGCCGGTCGGCCGCGAAGAAGTGGGTGGTGGGCCGGAAGACCGTACCGACGAGGATGGCGCCGGTACCCTCGTCGAAGCGTGACGAGACGATGTGCCCGGCCCAGTCCAGGTTGTCCTGGTCCACTGCGGCGTCCGGGTAGGCGAACTCCAGGTAGCTGAAGGTACGCAGGGTGCGCGGCCGGTCGCCGGTGTTCTCCAGGGTGAGTACCCACGCCTCGACCGGGCAGGGGTCCCCGGCGGTGGTGGGTGGCACGAAATAGAGGCAGCCGGCCCGGATACCGGAGCGCTCGGTGGTGATCCGGGTGTACCCCGGGCCGTGCCGGCACTCGTACCCGTCCACCGGCGCCTTGACCGGTTGCCAGGTGGCGGACCAGAAACTGCCGTCATCGCAGTCGCGGATGTAGATGTATCGCCCCGGCTGGTCGGCCGGGATCGCGTTGTACCGGTACCGGCTGACCCGGCGGTTGCGCGGATCGCGGTCGAAGGAGAAGCCGCCCGCGGTGTTGGAGATGATCCCGCCATAGCCACCGGCGCCGAGATAGTTCAGCCACGGTGTCGGTGTATCCGGGCGGGTTATCACGTACTCGCGCGCCGCTGCGTCGGCCCAGCCGTACGGGTTGGCGGCGGTACGGGAGTCAGCGGTGCGTGTTGCTGCCATGCGTGGCATGGTGGCCGCCGGGCGCCCGTTTGGCCAGGGGCATTGTTCGCCGCGCCGGACGTAGGGTGGTGGGGTGACGGTTCATGACATCCAGATCGGCGCGCTGGGCGGCGGACCGGCGAACCTCGCCGGCTACCAGGGCAAGGCGATGCTCATCGTCAACGTCGCCTCCAAGTGCGGCCTCACTCCGCAGTACGCCGGGCTGCAGCAGTTGTACGACACCTACCGCGACCGCGGCCTGGTCGTACTCGGCGTGCCGTGCAACCAGTTCGGCGGCCAGGAGCCGGGCACGGCCGAGCAGATCGAACAGTTCTGCCAGGTAAGTTACGGAGTGACCTTCCCAATGACTGAGAAGGTCGACGTCAACGGCGGCGACCGGCATCCGCTCTACCGGGAGCTGGTGGCGACAACCGACGCGAGCGGCGAAGCGGGCGACGTGTTGTGGAACTTCGAGAAGTTCCTCGTCGGTCCGGACGGCGCGGTGGTCAGCCGGTTCCGGCCCCAGGTCACCCCCGAAGCGCCCGAGCTGATCGCCGCCGTCGAGCAGAGCCTGCCCGGGTAGCCGGTCGAAGCATCCACATTGGACCGGCTGGCCCGGGTACGCTCGGCGGGTGACCGTTGCGCTGTCGGCCCGCCTTCACCCGCGATTGACCATCACGGATGTCGACTGACCACTGTGGATGCGCCTAGAATTCGTCGCCACCGACGAACTTGCGCTCCAGCAGGTCGGCAGAGGACGTGACCAGGCGCAGCGGCCGTTCGAACTCGTTGATATCGAGGTTGGCCATCGGCATGGCCTGGCGGACGAAGAGCACACCGTCCATCAGCGCGGCGCCCCCGCACACCATCTCGCCAACCTCCTCCAGCACCGCACGCAGGTTCATCGAGTCGACCCGACCGATCGGCGACTCGATCTGCAGCCACTCCTCGGTGCCGTCACGCAGCATCTGCTGCCATACGAACACGACCTGGGACCGGAGGTCGGGCAGCTCGAAGACCAGCTTGATGCAGCCCGGCCGCTCCTCGGTGGCCTGGTAGCGGGAGCTGACGTAGTCCACGAGGTTGTTCCATGTCGCCATGACTATCCCTTCGCCGATACGGACGATCGATTCCTGTCGGTGACATCCGCCACCGCGGCGACCGTAGCAGCGCCGCGCAAGTAGGGTCGCCACTGTCGTGAATGGACAGACAGTGGCGGGCGGCTCACCGCTGGTATCCACGGCGGTGAGCGCCCACCTTCTGGGAATGCCTTCCCCATCATTCCTCATCGTGCTGTACGGTAAGGGAGCAATAGGGAAGGATACGCATGGCTCAGCCGTACTCGGTAGGTCAGGTGGCCGAACTGCTCGGCCTGCACGTCAAGACGGTGCGTGGCTATGTCCGCGACGGCCGGCTGAAGGCGGTCCGGATCGGCAAGCAGTACCGGATCCGGCCGGAGGATCTGGAGGCATTCACCGGGCAGCCGGTCGAGCCGCCGGCGCGGGAAACCGCCCGGCGCCTGCGACGCGTCGAGGTGTCCAGCGTCATCCAGGTCGACGCCATCGCTCCCGATGCCGTCCGGCGCCTGGCCAACATCCTCACCGCCGCCATCGCCGTACGCCACGACGACGCCGACCGGCTTCACCTGCAGTCCGTTTACGACGAGCAACGGGCCAGCCTGAAGGTCATCGTGATCGGCGGGCTCGCCGATACCGCTGAGCTCATCCGGCTGGCCGGCACACTGATTGAGGACGAACGATGAAGCCGATCAGCATCTACAAGAGCGCCGACGGCGAGCAGGCCGTCACCTCCGCGTACCGGCGGCTGCTGGCGCACTGGCCGGTACCGGCACAGCACCGCACCGTCCCCACCGGGCAGGGCGACACCTTCGTGCTGACCTGTGGCCGGGCCGACGCGCCGCCGCTCGTGCTGCTGCATGGGGCCGGCGCGACAAGCGCGATGTGGGTCGGGTCGGTCGCGGTCTGGGCCGAGCAGTTCCGGGTCCACGCCATCGATCTGATCGGCGAACCCGGGCTCAGCGCGCCGTCCCGTCCGCCACTCGACTCCGACGCGTACGCCCGCTGGCTGGACGAGGTCTTCGATGGCCTGGGGCTGACCCGGACCGCGATCGTCGGGATCTCGCTGGGCGGCTGGCTCGCCCTGGACTACGCGATCCGTCGCCCCAACCGGGTCGACCGGTTGGTGCTTCTGGCACCGGGCGGAGTCGGCCGGCAGAAGTGGGGCGTGGTGGCTACCGCGATCCTGCTCCGGCCCTTCGGCCGGCGTGGGCTGATGGTGACACTGCGCCGGGCGCTGGGCGTACCGGCCGCCGTGCAGCACAACGCGCTGGGCCTGTTCGCGCTGCTGATCCACCGGCACTACCGGCCGCGACGCGACCTGCTGCCCCGGTTCAGCAGCTCAGCTCTGTCTACTGTGGACGCACCCATGCTGGCCATCGTCGGCGGCCGGGACGCGATGCTCGACTCGCACCAGACGAAGCAACGGTTGGAGCAGGCTGGCAAGAGCGTCCGGCTGCTGCCCGACGCCGGCCACCTGCTCCCCGACCA
>JAFMQQ010000722.1:2173-2447 GCA_017354595.1 Micromonosporaceae bacterium | reverse complement strand
TCGACACCCGCCGACATCCAGGCCGAGGTCGAGGCGATGAACATCTCCCGCCTCAACGGTGCGGTCGTTCGCCGGACGCTCGGCCTGCTCCGGTTGCGGGCCGCCTCCGAGGCACGCTGGCAGGAGCTGGCATCGCTGAGCCGCTTCGGTACGGCCGAGATCACCCGGTACGGCATCACCACCGAGGTCCACCTGACCCGCCCGGCCTGACCCGCCCGGCGGGGACGCGGCCCGCGCCCGGCGGCGACCACATTGGACAGACGAACGGAGCCGG
>JAFMQQ010000722.1:0-2163 GCA_017354595.1 Micromonosporaceae bacterium | reverse complement strand
GCCGGCGCCTGCCGTCGCTGGCGCCCACTCCACCAGTGGCGCATTCCACTGCCCGGTCAGCGTCGCCGGCGCAGCACCGTCAGCGCCGCGGCGTCGACGGGTTCGACGGTGGTGAACTGGAAGTCGGCCGGCACGCCGGTGGCGAAGAGCCGGTCGCCGGCACCGACGACGGTCGGGAAGGTGATCAGCCGGTACTCGTCGACCAGGTCGGCCCCGGCCAGCGTGTGCACCAGGCTCAAGCTGCCGATCACCACGATGTTGCGCCGCGCGCGCTCCTGCCTGACCCAGGCCACCGGGTCGCCGTCGATCGCCGCCGAGTTCGACCAGGCGGTCGGGTCGATGCCGGTACCGGTGGCGACGCGCTTGGGTACGGCGTTCATCAGCTTGGCGTACTCGGTGTCCCGACCCGGCCAGACCTTGGCGAAGTGTTCCCAGGTACGCCGGCCGTACAGCTGGACGCCCTGCTCCATCCGCTCCCCCAGGCGGAACTTGTCGCCGCTGACCGGCCCCGTCCCGAACCGGAACGCCCAGCCGCCGTAGTCGCTGCCCCACCGCCCATCGGGGTCGGAGACCACACCGTCGAGCGTGCAGAACTGGATCACGATGACCTCGCCCATCACGGGGCTCCCTCCTACCGTGGCGGCTCCTGCCGGCCGCCCTCACCAGACACATACCGGCGCCAGGCGGCGAACTCATCGCTGTACGCTCGCCGGCGTGACTGGTACGGCGACAGCGCAGGACTGGGACGAGCGGTACGAGGCCTACCGCGGTGACCTGCTGGCGCACTGCTACCGGATGCTCGGCTCCGTCGACGAGGCCGAGGACCTGGTCCAGGAGACGCTGTTGCGGGCGTGGCGGGCGGCCGACCGGTACGACCCGCAGCGGGCGTCGCTGCGCACCTGGCTGCACCGGATCGCGACCAACGCCTGTCTGTCCGCATTGGAGGGACGGGGCCGGCGCCCGTTGCCGAGCGGGCTGGGTCCGGCCGGCGACGACCCGCAGGCGCCACTGGTACCCAGGCTCGATGTCCCGTGGCTGCAGCCGTTTCCGGACGCCCGGCTCGGTGATCCCCGGCTCGGTGACCCCGCGGACGCGGCCCAGCAGCGGGCTGGGGTACGGCTGGCTCTGGTCGCGGCGCTGCAGCTGCTGCCCGCGCGGCAGCGCGCGGCGCTGGTACTGCGCGAGGTGCTCCAGCTGCCCGCGGCCGAGGTGGCGGATGCGCTGGGCAGCAGCGTGGCTTCGGTGAACAGCAGCCTGCAGCGGGCCCGGGCGGCGCTGCAGGAGGCCGGGCCGACCCTGGACCAGCTGCGCGAGCCCGCCGATCCGGACGAGCGAGCCGTGGTTGACCGGTACCTCACCGCGTTCGAGGCGGCCGACGTGGCCGGCCTGACCCGGCTGCTCGCCGACGACGTGGTGCTGGAGATGCCGCCGGTGCCGCTCTGGCTGGCCGGCCGGGCGCACTACGGCGAGTTCATGCAGCGGGTCTTCGCCATGCGCGGTACGGGTTGGCGGCTCGTACCCGTACCGGCCAACGGGAGCCCGGCCCTGGCGGCGTACGCACCGGACCCGGCGAATGGCGGAGTCCGGGCTCACTCGCTCAACGTGTTCACGGTTGCAAATGGTCTGATCCGGTGCTGCGTCACCTTCGCCGACGCGTCCGTCTTCGGCCTGTTCGGACTGCCGGCCGGCCAGCCCCTACCGTCCACATAGGAGGGTAAGGGCGGGCCGGTTCCGCTCAGCCGAGCGTCCAGCTCTGGTTCGCGCCGCCGGTACAGGACCAGATCTGCAACCGGTTGCCGTCCGCCGTACTCCAGTCTGTGTCATCCAGGCACTTGCCGGAGTTCGTGTTCACCAGGCTGCCGTTCGCGCCAACGGTCCACTGTTGGGCGCCGGTGCCGTTGCAGTCGTACAGCTGCACCTTGGTACCGTTCGCGGTACCCGCCGCGGTTACGTCGAGGCACTTGCCCAGCGCCTGGAACGTGTTGCCGCTGTGCGTCCAGGACTGCGCGTTCGTACCGTTGCAGGTGTACAGCTGCACCGCAGTACCGTTCGCCGGGTTCGCGCCGGCCACGTCGACGCACTTGCCGCCGTACCCGTGGATCGGCGTACCACCGCCACCCGGTGGCGGACCGGTACCCCCGGTGACGGCCTTGAAGATGTTGG
>JAFMQQ010000721.1 GCA_017354595.1 Micromonosporaceae bacterium | reverse complement strand
ACCAGCTCGGCCGGCTGCTCGCCGCTCGGCTCGTAGTCCAGGCTGGCGTACCCCTTGGTGCGCGACTTCAGCTGGTCGAAGAAGTCGTAGATGATTTCCGCGAGCGGCAGCGTGTAGCGCAGCTCGACCCGGTCGGTGGACAGGTAGTCCATGCCGTTCATGGCGCCCCGCCGGCCCTGGCACAGCTCCATCACCGCGCCGACATAGTCGTTCGGTGTCAGTACCGTCGCCCGCACCACCGGTTCGTACACTGTGGACACTTTGCCGTCGGGGAACTCGCTCGGGTTGGTCACCTGGCGTTGCGTGCCGTCCTCCATCTCCACCCGGTACACCACGTTCGGCGCGGTGGAGATGAGATCGAGGTCGAACTCGCGCTCCAGCCGCTCCCGGATGATCTCCAGGTGCAGCAGGCCGAGGAACCCGCAGCGGAAGCCGAAACCCAGGGCGGCACTGGACTCCGGCTCGTAGCTCAACGCGGCGTCGTTGAGCTTCAACCGGTCCAGCGCGTCGCGCAGCGCCGGGTAATCAGAACCGTCGATCGGGTACAGCCCCGAATACACCATCGGCTTCGGGTCGGAGTACCCGCCCAGTGCGGTACCGGCCGGCTTCGCGTTGATGGTGACGGTGTCCCCCACCCGGGACTGGCGTACGTCCTTCACACCGGTCATCAGGTAACCGACCTCGCCAACGCCCAGCCCCTTGGAGCGGATCGGCTCGGGCGAGATCACTCCGATCTCCAGCAGCTCGTGTACCGCGCCGGTGGACATCATCCGGATCCGGTCGCGCGCCTCGATCCGCCCGTCCACCACCCGCACGTAGGTCACCACGCCGCGGTACACGTCGTACACCGAGTCGAAGATCATTGCGCGGGCCGGTGCGGCGGCGTTCCCGACCGGCGGGGGGAGCTGGCGGACGATCTCGTCCAGCAGGTGCGGTACCCCTTCGCCGGTCTTGCCGGAGGCCCGCAGGCAGTCGTCCGGCTCGCAGCCGATCAGTCGGGCCAGCTCCTCGGCGTACTTGTCCGGCTGGGCGGCCGGCAGGTCGATCTTGTTGAGGACCGGGATGACGTGCAGGTCGTTCTCCAACGCCAGGTACAGGTTGGCCAGCGTCTGCGCCTCGATGCCCTGCGCCGCATCGACCAGCAGCACGGCGCCCTCGCACGCGGCGAGGCTGCGGCTGACCTCGTAGGTGAAGTCGACGTGCCCCGGTGTATCGATCATATTGAGTACGGTCTGCTCCCCGGCCCGGTCGCCCTCCCGCACCCGCCACGGCATCCGTACCGCCTGGCTCTTGATGGTGATGCCGCGCTCGCGCTCGATGTCCATCCGGTCCAGGTACTGGGCGCGCATGGTCCGGGCGTCGACGACGCCGGTGAGCTGGAGCATCCGGTCGGCCAGGGTGGACTTCCCGTGGTCGATGTGCGCGATGATGCAGAAGTTGCGGATGCACTCCGGCGCGGTGGAGCCTGGCTCGTACACCGTTCCATGGTCCCATGCCGGGTCGCTTTGGCCGCTGGTGCCCGGTCCTGGTATCCTGGCACGCCGAACTCAAATCCACGAAATGGACGAGGCCCTCGCGTGGCGAACATCAAGTCCCAGATCAAGCGGAACAAGCAGAACGAGAAGCGGCGGCTGCGCAACAAGGCGGTCAAGTCCTCGCTGAAGACCGCGATCCGCAAATACAACGAGGCGCTCGCGGCCGGCAACACCGACGCCGCCGGCGACCTGCTCCGCGACGCCACCCGCAGCCTGGACCAGGCGGCGAGCAAGGGCATCATCCACAAGAACCAGGCGGCGAACCGCAAGTCCGCGATCGCGGCCCGGTTCCCCGGCTGACGGCCCGGTTCCCCGGCGCTCAGCCGCGGCGGGCGCGCGTCATCGCGACGATCGCGCGCTCCAGCGCGTACCCCCGGTGGTCCGAGCCACCCTTCACCGAGGCGTTGCACTCGGCCGCCAGCCGCATCGCCGCCACCAGACCCTCCGGTGTCCAGCCCCGAGCCTGGCGCTGGGCCCGTTCCACCTTCCACGGCGGCAGCCCGAGCGAGCCGGCGAGCTGGTACGCGCTGCCCCGGCCGGCCGCCGCGACCCGGGACACGGTACGCACGCCATCGGCGAGCGCGTCCGCGATCGGTACCGGATCCACGCCGACCTGTAGCGCCCAGCGCAGCGCCTCCAGCGCGCCGGGTACATCACCCACCATCGCCGCGTCGGCGACGGTGAAGCCGCTGACCTCGGCCCGGCCGCGGTAGTACCGGCCGACCGTCTCGGCCGTGATCCGCCCACCGGCCGAGGCACTTCCTCCCGCCGAGGCCGCCGCAGACCCGGCCGAGGCACTTCCTCCCGCTGAGGCCGCCGCAGACCCGGCCGAGGCACTTCCTCCCGCTGAGGCCGCCGCAGACCCGGCCGAGGCACTTCCTCCCGCCGGGGCGCCGAGGACGACCGTGTCGG
>JAFMQQ010000720.1 GCA_017354595.1 Micromonosporaceae bacterium | reverse complement strand
GCCAGCAACTGGTCGGGCTCGGCGGTGACCGGGCCGGCCAGCTCCACCCGGCCGAAGCCGTGCCGCCGGGCCGGGTACCAGCCGCCGCCGACCCGTACCCGGTCCCCGGCCCGATCGATTGTGGTGAGCCCCTCCCGGATGGCGGCGCCGAGCAGCCGCCGGCCGACCAGGTCGGTGCCGCGGGGCAGCGCGTCGTGGAAGCTGGCCGGATCCGCCGCATCCGGCGGGCCTGACGCCCGGGCCGCCTGGATGCTCATCCCAGGCCGGCCAGCGGGTTGGGCTGGCGTACCCAGATGTCGCGCACCGGCGTGTCGGACAGGCGCATCGCGGTCAGCGCCTTGGCCGCGATGGTCGGCCCGAACAACGCCCGCTCGTCCCGCCCGGCGCCGGTGCTCCCGGACCCGGCCAGCTGCGCGAAGCAGCCCCGCGCGGTGGCCGCCACCTGCTTCCACAGCCGGGCCGGCTCCAACCCGTACTCCCGGGTCATCAGCGCGACCAACTCACTGAGCACAGTGGACACAAGTGCGGCGAACAGCTTGTCCTGCAACTGGTCCGGCTCTTCGGCGCGCAGGTCACCGTGGATCGCAGGTAGCTGCCCGCCGGCCGCCCGCAGCCGTGCCGGCAGCAGCCGGATCCCGCCCAGGTCGCGGTAGACCAGCCGGTCCGGCCAGCCGTCGCGCAGTACCAGCAACGTGTTCTGCCCGTGCGCCTCCAGCGCCACACCGCGGTGCAGCAGCCGCAGCGGCGGCGGTACCAGGCAGCCGACCAGCGCGGCGAAGAACGGTTCCGGCTCGGGGTCGGCCAGCTCGGTCAGCAGCGGCCGGCCGGAGGCGGGGGAGGGCGCGGCGAGCGCCGCCAGCGGCAACGCCAGCTCACCGTTGCCGTTGGCCGGGTCGCGCAGCCGCGGGGCGTGCCGGCGCAGCACCGCCAGGCTCGGGCAGGGCTCGTCGTCCACCAGCACCGCGCCGCCGGTAAACTCAGCTGCCGGCTGCACTCCGGTGCCGTGCGCGAGCCGGCTCAGCACGGCCGAGATGGCCGGTCCATTGTGGATGGCGGCAGCGGAGACGGTACGCACGGCCGAGGTCATCTGCACGTCCACCGCGGTCTTCAGATGGACCTGCGGCGTCTTGACCAGCTCGACGGTACGCAGCGACATCAGCGGCCGGGCCGGGATCAGCTCGCCGGTCGGGCGCAGGTACGGGTACCGGTCCAGCACGTGCTCGTACTGCCACGGGTGCATGGGCAGCCGGGGTGGCAACCCGGCGCCGGTCGACAGCCACCGGTGCGCCGGTACCTTGACCACAAGCAGCCGTACCACCGGCCGGTGCTCGGGTGCGTAGCGCCGAACCTCCTCCGTGGACATGCCCATCCGGGTACGGCACAGCGGGTGCAGTGGATGTCCGTCCACAATGCACTGTTCGATTTCGGCCAGGCCGGGCCGCCGGCTCAGGTACGGCGGGCCGCCGTCCGGCCGCGGTACCGCCGATCGCGCCAGCGCGAGGTTCGCCACGCTGTTCTCCAGCTCGTCCGCCAGGCGGCCGGCGAGCGGCCCGAGCGGCAGTACCCGGACCAGCGCGGCCGGGTCCCGGTACCCGTCTGATCCATAGTGGAGGGTCAACCCGGTGGGCGCCGGCGTGAACGGCTCGGCCGCGGCGGCCGGGCCGCGCAGCTGGGTACCGTCGGCCCAGCCGATCTGGATCCGGTCGCCATCGCGGTGCCGGTCGGTGATACCGGGCAGCGGCTCCCGGACCAGTGCGCACCACAACCGGGCCAGGACGGCGGCGCGTGCGCCGGTGAGGTGCGAGCTGTCCGTCATCGTGATCCAGGCTATCGGTCCGTTGGCGGCCTGGATCCTTCGGCCTAGCATCCTAGGACGCAGTACGCACTGTGACCCCATAAACTGCGGTAATGGACGCGAACAGCCAGACAAGCAACCAGATCCGGGTCTCCGACGCAGAACGCGAGGCGGTCGTCGAGCGGCTGAACGCAGCGACGGGGGAGGGCCGGCTCACTCTGGAGGAGTTCGGTGAGCGGGCCCGCCAAGCGTACCAGGCCCGCACCCAGGGGGACCTGGCGCGGCTGGTCGAGGATCTACCAGCCGCGGGTACCTCGATGCCGCCGCCTCCGGCCGCGCACGGTCTGCCCAGCGTCGCCCAGCGGGTACCGGTCGGGGCGCTGAAGCGCAGCGGCCGGTGGCGGCTGGACCGGGACACCGAGTTCAGCACCGTGCTCGGCACGGTGAAGCTGGATCTGGCCGAGGCACAGATCGCCGGCAGCGAGGTGGAGCTGCGGGTGCAGACGGTGGTCGGCGCGGTGAAGGTGTGGGTACCGCTGGGGATCCGGGTAGAGGTCACCGGCAGCAGTACGGTCGGTACCCGGCTGGTGCAGGAGAGCGAGGGCTACCCGGGCGCGCCGGTGCTGCGGCTGCACATCGATACGGTCGTCGGC
>JAFMQQ010000168.1 GCA_017354595.1 Micromonosporaceae bacterium | reverse complement strand
GTGCCGTCGGTCAGCGGCGGGCCGTCCGGCGCCCGACGCGGCCCGGGTACCGGCGCGCCGATCGAGCGACCGGCCCGGTCGCCCTCGGGTACCGGCTCCTGACCCGGCGTCCCATGCAGGCTCATTCCGGCCCTCCGCTGCGCTGCGATCCTCCACTGTGGACGCTGTGCCGGCGGGTGCGGTCGTTCACCGGACGCCGCCACCGGTCGGGGCGGTCACGTACACCGCCGGCGCCTGCTCGCCGTCCAGCCGGAACAGCCGCGCGCCCGCCGACCGGGCCGCGGCCACCACGCCCTGGCAGGCTCGCGCGATCTGGTCCACCGGTGCGCCGACCCGGACCACGCACTGCAGATCGACCTCCTCACCCTCGGCCGCCAGTACCATCGCCACGCTGGTCATCGACGCCGGTGCTGCGGCGAGGGCGTCCAGCATGGCCCGGCCACGGGCCAGGTCGGGCCAGCCACGAACCCAGTAGCTCACGTGCGACAGCGACGCCGAGTGCCACGCCCGCCAGTCCTCCCGCGGCGCGACGACCACCGATGACATCACCGGCGCCGCCAGGTCGCTGGAGCGGGCCAGCGCCTCCAGCACGCCGTCCGCGTCCAGGATCTGGTACGCCAGGCCGGACCGGCGCAGCGCCTTGCCCAGCCGGCGAACCAGCGCGGCCACCACCGCGGGCGCCTGTGCCGACTCGTCCTTCCCGCCGACCTCCGCCTCGGCCAGGGACTGTGCGTCCAGCCGTACCACCACCCAGCTCAGCCGGTCGGCGGGTACCGGGCCGGCGAGCGAGAGCAGTTCCCGGTACGACGCCTCGCACGGCCACCGCGGATCCAGGTCAACGCTGGGCGCCGGTACGGTGTGCACCACCACCTGCAGCACCGCGCCCGGCTGCCCGGCTTCCCGGAACACATCCACCAGTCGGTCCAGCGGCAACTGGCCGCTGGTCTCGCCGCGCATGCCGGACGGGCTGGTGACCGCCGCGATGGCGAACCACCCGGCGCCGTCCTCGGCGACGCCGATCTGTGCCCCGTCCGGTCCGCTGACGGTCTGCACCGTGAGCGCGGGCGCCAGGCAGTGCAGTGCGGCCAGCCGTGCGTCGGGTTCGTTCGGATCCGGCTTGGCGCGGCGACGCCGCCGGTACCGCCGGCGCATCACCACCCGCTCCAGCCACCAGCGGCCGTGGCTGCGCGACAGCACCACCAGCATGACGACCAGGCCGATCAGGGCCAGTCCGGTGACCGTCAGCGCACCGGCGTTGGTGGCCGCGAGCAGGCCGACCAGGACCGCCTCGATCAGGACCAGCTGCAGGACGTGCAGCGCGCCCAGGTGGCCGGGCCGGCGTCGGGGCGACAGGGTGGCAGGTCCAGCTGCCGGTGCGTCGTGGATCCTTGCCGTGCCCCGCACTCTGGGCGGCGCTTGAGTCATCCGGTCGGTACCCCCGCTCATGGCTGGTCTCGTCGTGTCCCGCGGACGGGCCGGCGTGTCCATCATCGTAGGAAGTGCGTCCGAAAGCAGCCCCCGCAGGGTTGCCGCCTGATCACGGTCGTACATCGACGGCCGACGCTGCGACGGTGTGCTGGCGCGCTCCCGGCGCCGGGCTGCGCCGCTGCTACCGGACCACCGGCTCGTCGCTGCTGGTCTGCGCCGCGATCATGGCAAGCTCGGCGCGGTCCGGCAACCCCTCCCAGTCGCCCGAGACGCTGACCGCGAAGGCGCCGGCGAGTGCCGCCCGGCGTAGCCGGTCCTCGACCGGCTCCCCGTCCAGCAGGCCGGAGAGGTATCCGGCAGCGAATGCGTCTCCGGCACCGATCGGGTCAATCTGGGTCACCGGGTACGCGGTGTAGGTCTGCACCGCGCCGTCGATACACGCCACCCCGCCCTCCGCGCCACGCTTGAGCAGCACCTGGGTCGGCCCCAGCGCGGCCAGATCGACGGCGAGCGCCTCGCTGTCCGGCGCCGGGTCGCCCTCGGCGATCAGCCGGGCCTCCGGTTCGGTGGCGAACAGAATGTCCGCCTGCCGGGCGAGCTCGCGCAGTTCCAACACGGCCTGCTCGGCCGGCCACAGCGCCTGCCGGTAGTTGATGTCCAGCGACACCACCACGCCGTTTGCGGCGGCGAACTCGATCGCGTACCGGATCGCCGCGCGGGCCGACGCGGACAGCGCCGGGGTGATACCCGTGACGTGCAGGATCTGTGCGGTACGCAGCACCCCGCAGTCCACGTCGTCGGCGCACAGCCGGGACCCGGCGCTGCCGCTGCGGTAGTAGGTGACCCGGGTCAGCGCGTCGGTACGTCTGGAGCGGACCATCAACCCGGTGGCCGCGTCCGGATCCACCACCACGGACCGGACATCCACTCCCTCTGCGACCAGGGTGCGGCGGACCAACGCCCCGAACTCGTCGGCGCCGACCCTGCCGATCCAGCACACCGTGTGGCCGAGTCGCGACAGTCCGATGGCCAGGTTGCTCTCCGCGCCGGCACAGGAGAGGTCCAGGCTGGTCGCGTGGCGCAGCGGACCGACCCGGGGGTTGGACAGCAGGGCCATCGTCTCGCCGATCGTGACCACGTCCGGGACGGTCATCGCCGCGGCTCCTCGATGGCGGCGGGCAATCGTGCGGCCCGGCCGGCGAGCGCCGCCACGTCCCCGGGGTGAAGGGCGTCGCCGACCACTGGCCCGCTCACCACCAAGCTCACCCCGGCCGCGCCGGCATCGTCCACATCGGACGGTTTCCGGATGGTACCGGCGCCCAGCACCACGGCCGGCCCGAGCCGGCGGCTCGCCCGGCGCAGGGCGTCCAGCGCACCGGGTGTGTTCAGGGTGACTTCGATGGCCGGCAGCCCGGCCTCGGCGAGTTCGTCGATCACCCGGTGGAGATGGTCGGTGCAGCCTCCCCGCAGGATCGCCACCGCACCGCCATCGATGGGTGAACGCGCCGTTGCCACGCGCTGCACTCTACCGATCTGGAGGGGTACCGTATCGCCCCGTGCGCCCCGGTGTGGTCTGAGTCTACCAACGCGGTGCGTGCCCGACCGGCCTCGAAGGGAGAGCAGATGCCCGATGGACTCGCCGAGCTCCGCGCCGAACTGGCCACCGCCACCCGCATCCTGGCCGGGCACGGTCTGATCGGATTGTTCGGCCACGTGAGCGTGCTCACCGACGATCCGCAGCGGTACCTGATCTGTCCGGGGGCCGGGACGCGCAAGGACCGTTGCCGCTCGACGGACATCATCGAGCTCGATCTGGACGACGAGTTCCGGCCGGGGCTCCCGCTCGAGCTGTACATGCACTCCGAGGCGCACCGGCTGGGGCACGAGGTCGGATCGCTCATCCACGTCCACTCGCCGGCCCTGGTCACTCTGGCCGCGATGGCGCAGCCCCCGACCCAACTCCTGATGTTGCAGGCGAGTTTCTGGCCGCAGGCCATGCCGGTGTGGGAGGAGCCCGACCTGGTCCGGGACCGCGCGGCGGGCCGCCGGCTGGTCGGGATTCTGGGCGAACAGCCGCTGGCCCTGCTGCGCTGGCACGGGGCGGTGATCGTCGGTCGGACGCTACGCCAGGCGGTCTCCCGGGCGCTGCTGGCCGAGGAGCACGCCAAGCAGCTGGTCGCCGCCCTCTCGCACGGGCGGGCGCTGGCGCCGCTACCCGGGACGGCCGACCGTACGGCCCTGGGCGAGCGGATGGATTCGGCGAACTTCCACAACCTCCAGTGGGCCTATGCCAGCTCGTTCGTGACCGTCGAGCCCGACCCGGGCGGGCCCGGCTGAGCGGGCACGCCTACCCGCCGGCCGGCGGCTGTACCACCGCCGGGTGGTCCGGATCGTCGCTGCGTACCACCACGTCGGCGAGTAGCTCGGGGGCGACCTCGGCCGCGTAGCGGGCGAAGGCGGGCAGCCGCCATTGCTCCGCCTCCGGTGTCCGCCGCGCCATCGCCGCCCCGGTCTGTGCACAGTGGACCGTCAGATCCAGGTCCAGCCCGGCGCCGAGCAGCAACGGCCCGGAGAGCAGCAGTACGCCTCCCTCGGGTACGTCCACATAGGACGCGCGGGTGGACCGGTCGGTGACCGGGTTCCAGAAGGTGGTCAGGATCCGGCCGGTACCGGTGGGCGAGAGCGGGGTGAGCACCTCGCGGGAGAGCGCGCGCAGGTCGTACCACTGCTCGTAGAAGGCGTCCGGGTCGGTACGTCCGCGTTCCAACCGTACCGACGCCGGCCGCAGGAAGTCCGCTGAACGGACTCGCACCGCAGGCCGGCCGCGCAGCCGCAACGGGTCGACCAGCGCGTCGGCCCACCGGTCGGGCCGGGCGGAGTCGGCGCCGTCGAAGCCGACCCGTAGCCACCGGTGGCCCGACCCGGACGCCGCGGCGGCGGTGGTCGCGATCCGGTCGGCGAGCTCCCGCACCAGCCGTGCCGGGCTGACCGGCCGGGCCCGCATCAGGTGGTCAGCACCGGCTTGCCGCGCACCTGGCCGGCCCGCGGCAACTGCAGCCCGGCGGGCGGTGCTCGTACAACGCGATCGCCTCATGCCACCCTCCGCTCGCGACTGCTAGCGCCAGGCTAGCGATCCTCGCGCCGGGTCGCCGCGCGCAGCACCCAGCCACCGTTCAGCTAGGGCTGAGAAAATGCCAAGAAAGCAACGTGACTATGGGCCGGTGACCGTGTATCAGACTTCCGCTCCGGCGGTGCGAACGCCGAGCCGGTGGTGGCGCGACGCGATCGGCGTGAGCGTCGCCACCACCGTGCTGATCGTCGTCGCGCTCTGGGTGCACGGAGGCGGGCTGCAGGACCTGCTGCCCAACGGGCCGGCGTCGGCCGGCCCGATGCTGTCCAGCCTCGGCCGGCTCACCGGCCTGGTCAGTGCGGACCTGCTGCTGCTGCTGGTACTGCTGATGGCGCGCATACCGGTAGTCGAGCGGCTGTACGGTCGGGGCACGCTGGCCCGCTGGCACCGGCTGGTTGGATTCACCTCGGTCAACTTGATGCTCGCCCACATCGTGCTGATCACACTCGGGTACGCGGCCGCGGCGCACACCGGGACCCTGGCCGAGCTGTGGACCCTGATCGCCACCTACCCGGGGATGCTGCTCGCCCTGCTCGCCACCGCGGCGCTGATTCTGGTCGCGGTCACCTCGATGCGAGCCGCCCGCGGCCGGCTGCGGTACGAGTCGTGGCACCTGTTGCACCTGTACGCGTACCTGGGCGTGGGCCTGGCCATCCCGCACGAGCTGTGGACCGGTACCGACTTCCTCAGCTCGCCTGCGGCGACCGCGTACTGGTGGACGATGTACGCGCTGTCGATGGCGGCGATCCTCGGGTACCGGTTCGGGCTGCCGGCATACCGCACGCTGCGGCACCAGATGCGGGTGGAGTGGGTGGTGGCCGAGGGGCCGGGGGTCTGGTCGGTGTGGCTGACCGGCCGGGCGCTGGACCGGCTGCCGGTCCGGGCCGGGCAGTTCTTCAACTGGCGGTTCCTGACCGGCCGCGGCTGGACCCGGGCGCATCCGTACTCGCTGTCCGCGGCACCGCAGCCCGGCCGGCTGCGGATCACGGTGAAGTCGCTGGGCGACGACTCGGCTCTGGTGCAGCGGTTGCGCCCGGGTACCCGGGTGTTGGTGGAGGGGCCGTACGGCAACCTGACCGCCGAGCGGCGGCGCCGCAGCCGGGTGACGATGATCGCCAGCGGGATCGGGGTCACCCCGTTGCGGGCGCTGCTGGAGGAGCTGCCGTACCGGCCGGGGCACGCGACGCTGATCTACCGGGCGCGTACCGGCGCCGACTTCACCTTCCAGCAGGAGCTCGAGGAGCTGGCCAAGCGGCGGGGCATCCGGCTGTTCCTGCTACCCGGCAAGCGAGCCGACTGGGCGACCCTGAACGGGCCGAACGCCTCGGAGCAGTGGGCGCCGGCCGGGTACGGCGACGGCATCGCGCTGCTGCACCGCCTGGTACCCGACCTGGCCTGGCACGATGTCTACATCTGCGGGCCACAGGGATGGATGACATCGGTCAGCCGGGCCGCGCGTGCGCTGGGAGTCGCCGACGACCAGCTACACACCGAAGAGTTCACCTGGTAGGCGGGGACATTGCGAAGGATCACGCTCTGGCTGATCAGCACCATCGCGATCCTGGTGCTGGTGTTCAGCTACAAGACCAGCACCTCCGGTCCGGATCACGGCGCCGCGCACGGCAACCCGGCCGCCGGGGGAGCGGGCGTCGTCTCCCAGGCGCCGGCGGGCGACCCGGCCACGCCGGCCGGCTCCGGGAATGGCGGCGGTGGCGGCGGCGCCGGCAAGGGAACCGTGGTGGTCAACGGCGCGGTCTCCGACACCCGGTGGGGCCCGGTGCAGGTCCAGGTCACCATCGCCAGCAACCGCATTACCGACGTGAAGGTGCTGCAGCAGCCGGACGGCAACCGTACCGACGCTGAGATCAACTCCTATGCCCTGCCACAGCTGCGCGAGCAGGCCCTCTCCGCCCAGTCCGCGCAGATCGACGGCGTCAGCGGTGCCACGGTGACCAGCGACGGGTACCGCTCCTCGCTGCAGTCCGCGCTGGATGCGGTCAACTTCCGCGGCTGACCGCCGCCCCGTCCTCCGGCCAGTCGGCGCCGTCCCAGGCGGGCAGGTGCAGGGTGAAGGTGGCGCCCTGGCCGGGCTTTCCGGTCGCGGTCACCGTCCCCCGGTGCGCCGCGACCGTCTCCTGGACCAGTGCCAGGCCGAGCCCGTACCGGCGCCCGTCCCCGGCCGTACCGTTCCCGCCCCGGGCGAACCGCTGGAAGATCAGCTGCTCGTCCGCCGGGTCGAAGCCGGCGCCGTCATCGGCGACCGTACAGGTGACCATCGGGCCGGCCCACGCCACCACGGGCCCGGCCGAGGCGCTTCCCGCCACCGCCGAGGCCGCGGCGGACCCGGCGGGGCGCAGCCGTACCGCGATGTGCCCGCCGGC
>JAFMQQ010000022.1 GCA_017354595.1 Micromonosporaceae bacterium | reverse complement strand
GCCAGGCCCGGATCCGGTTGAGCAACAGCTTCGGCACCCAGCCGGTCACCATCGGCGCCACCAGCGTCAGCCAGGTGCTCAACGGAGCCCAGCTTCTACCGGGATCGAGCAACCCGGTCACCTTCGACGGAGCGGCCTCGGTCACGATCCCGGCCGGCCAGGCGGTCCTCAGCGACCCGGTACACATGCGCGTATCCGGGCTCACTGAGCTCGCCGTCGATCTGTACCTGCCGGATCCGACCGGCCCGGCCAACTATCACGCGCTCGCCTGGCAGACCAACTACGTCGCGGCGGGCAATCACGCCGGCGATCCCGACAGCGCCCCGTTCACCACCAAGGTCGGGTCGTGGTACTACGTCGACGGCGTCGATGTGCTCAACCCCTCGACACCCGGCACCATCGTCGCCTTCGGAGACTCGATCACCGACGTCGGTCACACCGAGGTCGACTCCGAGGCACGTTGGCCAAACTACCTGTCCCGGCGCCTGGCCGCGGCGTTGGGAGACGAGGCGCCGGCCGTCGTGGATGAGGGCATCAGTGGCAACCGGGTGCTCAACGACACCGCCGGTCAGGGACTGAGCGCCCTCAACCGGTTCGAGCGCGACGCGCTGTCACAGCCGGGCGTCGAAGACGTGATCCTGCTCGAGGGCATCAACGACATCGGCCACACCGATCCCAGCGTCACCGCCGACCAGATCGAGGCAGGATACCTGCAACTGGCCACGATGGCCCACGCGGCCGGCGTCAGGATCTTCGTTGGGACATTGACGCCGTTCTCGGGCTCCAACTGCATCTATGGCGGCAACTACGGTACCGCCGCGGGCGAGCAGGAGCGCCAGAACCTCAACCGTTGGATCCGGACCAGCCACGCCTTCGACGGTGTCGTGGATTTCGACCAAGCCACGGCCGATCCGAGCGCCCCGGAGTTCTTCAACCCTCCGTACAACGCCACCGGCAGCTCCAGGTGCACAGTGGCCGACAGCCTCCACCCGAACGACCTCGGTTCCGAGGTGATGGCCGACGCGATCCCGCTGAGCTGGTTCAAACACTGAGCGGAGCGCAAACCTTACCAGCCTTTGTGGACGGTGCTGGGTGAGCGCGCCGCGGAGTCGCCGCGCTGTGGTCAGCGAAGGGTCAGCGTGGCCACCGCTGCCTTGACGGTATCGCCGGCGGTGTACCGGAGGTACCTGACATCAGCTCCGATGTCTATTGTGGATGTTGCCGCTTCTCCGGCCTCCTGCTGCCCGAGCACGGTCCAGGACTCGCCGTTCACCGACCCCAGGATCGTGTAGGGCGTTGTCCTGCCGGTCGCCGACGTGACCTCGACCTGGTTGACGCGCAGCTTCTTGTCCAGTGTGATCGTCAGCGATGCGCCGCCGGAGGTGGCCCGCCATGAGGTGACGTTCGTGCCGTCGACGGCGCCCGAGGCTGGGTAGCTCGGGTCGACGGAGGTGGCCGTCACGGTGGCGCACCGCGCCAGATCGTCGGTGGGGCTGGCGTTCGGGTCGCGGGTCGGGATGCGGATCGTCTTGCTGGGTGCGACGGTCTGGGTACCGCCGCCGACGGTGACGGGCATCGCGGCACCCTCCCTGAGGGTCAGCTCGGTCGAGGTGTGCCCGATCGTGATGTCGAACGTGCGACCCTGCCAGTGCAGGCCGGTCAGTTCGAGGCTGGGCAGTTGCGGGGGAAGCAACGGGTTCAGATCGAGGCTGTCGGCACTCCATCGCAGTCCCGTGTACCCGTAGAGGAATTCCTGGAGGTAGCCGCCGGCGCCGGTGGTGAAGGTGAACGCGCCGTGCGTACGGTTCTCCTGGAACTGGTCGAACGGTCCGCGCATGAACGGATCGATGCTGCGCTGCATGTACGTGTACGTGCTGCAGCCCGCCGTCCCGATCGTGGCCGAGTCGATCATCGTGATCGCGTCGGACATGGCCGGTTCGGTGTCGGGGCTGACCCGGGGGACGTAGTAGTTCAGGTCGTTCTGAGCCACCACTGTGGACATCGGCGTGTTCCACGGGTACTGGAGCATCGTGACGTCCGCCTGCTGGATCGGGTCGCCCGAGTATCCGTCGAATTCGAGGTGTCGCTGGTTGCCCGCGTCGAAGGGCAGACTCAGGCCATCGCCGACCTGCTGCCAGGACGGCTTCGCGGCCACCCCTAGGATCCGGGCGGCCTCGGTGGCGATCTGCAGCGCCGTCTTGGCGGCCTGATTGGTGTAGGCGCTGTTGTTCACGCCTTGGTGTATCTCGTCCGGCCCGAAGACGTTGTTGATGGAGTAGCCGGCGCCGCCGGTGTTCTTCGTGGCCCGGGAGACCCAGAAGTCGGCGATACCACTTAGTAGCGGCCACGCCTTCCCCAGCCACACCGTGTCTGCGGTAGCGAGGTAGTAGTTCCACTGGGCGAGCGCCACGTCGGCGCTGACGTGCACCTCGTTGGTGAACCACGGAAAAGCTACCGCCTCCGCCCCGCTCAAGGCGCTCTCCCATGGCACCTTCGCACCGTCGTACCCTTCACCGCTGGCGTTGCGCTGGTACTGCGGCTCAACGCGCTGCCGGTAGGCGTCCAGCGACCTGGCGATCTCCGGATGCTGTACGAGCAGCGACGGGTACATCCAGGTCTCGGTGTCCCAGAACCCGTGTCCGTGGTAGCCGTCGGAGGACAGGCCGCCGGGTGACATCGTCCAGTCGACGCCGGCGCGGGCGCTTGCCAGCAGGTAGAACATGCTCGCCCGGATCTTGCCGGTCAGGACGGGGTCGCCCGGCACCCTGATGTCACCGGCCCACAGCCTGCTCCACGCGGAGGCGTTGCGCTGCTGGACCGCTGCGGTACCGGTATCCGCCGCGCCGCGGGCGGCCGCAGTGGCCGCCTGCACCGGTGTGGCGTCGGTGCCGCGGTCGGTGTCGACACTGCTGGCGACCCCGACGAACTTCGTCGCCGTGTACGTCGTACCCGATACGGCGTCGAGGGTGGCCGTCTGCGACCGGGTGCCGGCGTATGCCGTGGAGGCCACGGTCGGTACGGTCCCGTCCCCGATGCGCAGGACGGAGACGAGACTGGCCACGACATTGCTGCCGTCCGCCTTAACCTGCATGGTCATCGTCGCGGCTGCGGGTTCGATGGTCGGATCGCTCATCGTCGCCAGTGACATTGCGGCGGGGTCGAAGGCGTCGACGATGGTGAGCTTGCCGCTCCAATGCGGCGTCATCGCCAGCCGCACCAGCCCCACATGCGTCGCGCCCTGGTCGGCCAGAACCGTGTATGCCATGTCAGTCGAGCGCCCCTGGCTGTCGGTCCAGGTGAATGAGGTCTGGATCTCGCCGGTGTGCAGGTCCAGCGTCTGGCTGTAGTGCGACCGCGTTCCCGGCGAGCCGTTCGAGGGCGGCGGCGCGGTCTGCGTCGGCGGGTCGGATCCGGCAGGGTACGCGGCGATCCAGTCGAAGTTCATCGCACCGTCGTCACCGTCCCGCTTGACGATAGCGATGACGTTGTCGCCGGCCACCAGAGACGCGGTCAGTTCGACGGTCGCCCACGTGTCCCAGTCGCCGGTGCTCGACAGCGCCAGCTGACGGTAGTCGCCGTTGACAGCAACCGAGATGGTCCGGTCGCCCGGCCCGCCGTTGGCGTAGCGGAGCGCGATCGTCGCATCCCCGGCTGGCGCGCGCACGTGGAAGGTCGTGGTCGCCCCCGGTGCGTCTCCGTATCCCGCCACGAACTTGCCACCTGAGGCGCCGAGGTGGTCGCTGTTGACGATCGCGCCACCGGAGAGGATCGCGTCCTCGCCTTCACATCGCAGGTTGAACGGGCAGACGTACATGCCGATGTTGCCGTAGGTGTCGCTGCCCGTGTCGATCCCGAGCGTCGTCCACATGGGCAGGGACGCGCGCGGTTCGTACGGCGGTCCACTGTAGAACCCGGCCAGCTCGGCCTGGGTCGGCACGCCGTCGCGACTGCTGAAGCCGGCGCCATCGGAGGGTACGCGTGCGGAGAAGTAACCGTTGCCGGTGAATGTCGGCGCGTAGTCCGCGGTCGGGTCGGTCGTGGACAGGTGCCATCCATCCTGTACTCCGCCGGTGCCCGCGCAGCCGGCAGCATCGCCGGTCGCGGATCCGGCAAGCGTACGGGTCCGCACCTTGACCGACTTGCCGGTCCTGACCGTCTGGCCCGCGCCGGCCACCTCCAGCGGCATGTCCGCACCGGCCCGGACGGTAACGAGTGTCGACTTCGGACCCACGGAGATGTCGACCGTCCGGCCCTGCCAGCGCAGCCCGCTGATCTCCACACCCGGAATCTGCGTCGGCAGCGAGGGGTCGAGTTGCAGGGCATCGCCGTTCCAGCGCAGCCCGGTGAAGCCGTAGAGGAACTCCTGCAGGAAACCACCGGCACCCGTGGTGAAGGTGAACGCTCCGCCGGAGCGGGCTTCCGAGAACTGGTCGAACGGCCCGCGCAGGAAGGGGTCGATGCTGCTGCGCAGGTAGCTGTAGACGCTGCAGCCCGAGCCACCGAGCGCCGCCGAGTCGATCAGCGCGATGGCGTCGGTCATCGACGGCCCACCAGGATCGGTGCGCGGCCCGTAGTAGTCCAGGTCGTTCTGGGCGACCTGCGGCGGCATCGGCGTCTGCCACGGGTACTGCAGCAGCGTCACATCGGCCTGCTTGATCTGGTCGCCCGAGTAGCCGTCGTACTCGAGGTGACGTTGGTTGGTCTGGTCGAAGGGCAGGCTCAGCCCGTCGCGTACCTGGCCCCACAGCGGGTTCACCTGGCCACCGACGGCGGCGGCCGCATCGATGGCGATCTGCATCGTCCGCGCCGCCGCCTGGTTGGTGTAGGCGCTGTTGTCGACGTGGTCGTGATACTCGTCCGGCGGCATCACATCGTTGATCGAGTACCCGCCGCCGGACGGGTTCTTCTCGGCGCGGCTCGCGTAGAAGTCCGCGATGCCACTGATCAGCGGCCACGCCCTGCGCAACTCCGCCTGGTCCTTGGTCGCCAGGTAGTACTGCCATTGGGCCAGCGCCACGTCACCGCTGATGTGGATCTCACGCTGCCCGGTTGACGGGGCCGGCGAGGATTCCTTGCCGGTAAAGGCACTCTCCCACGACACCCGCGCGCCGGTGGTCGGGGTACCGCCTGGCGTGGTGGACTGCGCGGCGTTGCGCCGGTACTGCGGTTCGAGCCGCTGCCGGTACGCGTTCAGCGAGGCGGCGATGTCGGGATGCAGCGCCAGCAGCGGTGGGTACATCCACGTCTCGGTGTCCCAGAAGGCGTGGCCGTTGTAGCCGTTGGACGACAGCCCGGCCGGTGACATGCTCCAGTCGACACCCGCACGGGCACTGGCGAGCAGATAGAACATGCTCGCCCGGATCTGCCGGGTCAGCGCCAGATCGCCGGGCACCCAGATGTCCGCGCTCCACAGCGCCGCCCACGCCGCGGCGTTTCGCTCGCGTACGCCACCGAAGCCGAGGCCCGCACCGTCCTGTGCCGCAGCCGTGGCCACCTCGGCCGGGCCGGCTGCCGAGGTGTCCCGATCGGTATCGACGCTGCTGGCCACCCCGACGAACTTCGTCGCCGTGTAGGTCGTCCCCGACTGCACGTCAACCGTGGCCGTCTGCGCGTGCTGCCCGTTGTACACAGTGGAGTCTTTTGTCGCAGCGACCTTGCCGTCGAGCCGCAGTACCGAAACGAGGCTTGCCACGTTGTCGCTGCCGCTCGCCGTGACCCTGGCGGTCATGGTGGCATGCTCGCCGTCGATGGTTGGCTCGTCCATCGAGGCGGCGTGCAGCCCTCGCCGGTCGAACAGGTCGACGACGGTCAGCTGCCCGTTCCAGTGCGGCGTCAGGGTCAGGCTGACGGCTGCGGCGTGGGTCGCTGCCCGGTCGGCCAGCACCGTGTACGCCATGTCTGTCGCGTGGCCCGCGGAATCCGTCCACGTGTACGACGTCGTGATCTCGCCGGTCTGCATATCGAGGGTCTGCCGGTAATTCGACGTCGACGAGTCCTGCGGCGGTCGCGGCAACGGGACCGTCCCGCCCATGGGGAAGGCCGCGATCCAGTCAACGTTGACATTGCCGCAGTCATCGGCGTCACGCGCCAGAGCCAGCGTATTGTCGCCGGCCCGCAACGGTACGGTCGCCGCGGCCACCGCCCAAGTGTCCCAGTTGGTGGTCGGGTCCAGTGTTGCCGTCTGCACGTCCTGGCCGTTGGCGTATATCGACAGGGTGCGGGGCAGGCAGGCGCCGCCATCGCCCGACGCGGCCGGGTAGTTCGCATAGCGGATCGCCAATGCGTAGTCGCCGGCGCCCGGCACCCCGGCCACCGTGACGGTCGCGGTGGCGCCCACCGTCCCGTAACCGGCCACGAAGCCACTCCCGCTGTAGCCGGCGTGGTCGCTGGCCACCAGTGCGCCACCCGACAGCTGCCCGTCCTCGGCTTCGCAGACGGCGTTGAACGAGCACAGTCCCGCGCCGTCCAGACCACCATAGGTACCGGCACCCGTATCGACGCCGAGCGTGGTCCACATCGGCAGGGCGGCCCGCGGTTCCCACTGCTCCAAGGAGTAGAAGCCGGCCAGCTGCGCCTGCGTCTCGACACCATCGCTTGTGCTGTAGCCCGCACCCGCGGCGGGCACACGCGCAGCCAGATAGCCGTTGCCGGTGAACGTCGGAGCGTAGTCCTGTGCCGGATCGGTCGTGGACAGCAACCAGCTGTCCGGCCCAGGCGCCTGGGCTACGGCGCCGGCCGACGCGAAAATGACTGACAGGCCGGCGGCCACCATCGCCGTAGCGCCCACGCCTGCCAGCACGCGACGCAGCCGTACGCGCGATATCGAGGGTGACGCCATGACGCCTTCTCCCTACTCGCAATCCTGCCGCCCGGACAAGCGACTCGATCTTCAATCTACTGCTGTCGATCATCTTGTCAAGGCAGCGCGGTGGCCGGTCGCAGCCAGCCGGCAACGATGGAGGCATCGTCCGCTACCGGTCAGCTCCAATGTGGACAGGTACCGGTCGCTGGCCGGGGCCCGGGAACGCCGCGATCGAAGCGAAAGGCTGGTCAGATCCGGTTCTGCGACGTAGCGGTCACGGCTGCGCAGAGCCTGTCGAAGAGACTGTCCACTTCGGACCGCGTCTCGTCGTCGAGGTCGAAGCCCAGCGGACCACGGGCCACCGCGGTCGCGACCACCTCCTGCTTGAGCAGCAGATGCCTCTCGATGGTGAGATACGCGTCGATCGAGGTCTGGAGGCTGACCAGGCAGTTGAGTAGACCACTTATAGCGTAGGCGGTGTCCCACTCGCCGCCGGTCAACGCCACCCACAGCCGCTGAATCGCCCAGCAGACCTGAGCACTGGGCATCGTTCCGGCGATCCCACGCCGGAAGCTGTCCAGCAGCGCCGCACCGCCGAGTCCTTCGAAGGCACGCGCCTGTCCGCCGGTCGCGTCTCGCAGCTGCGACAACCGCCGCCCGATCGGTGGCGCCTCCGGTTTGAAGTAGATCCGGTCACGGAACCGTTCGAAGAGCCGTACCTGCAGGTCGAGGCTGAGCGGGCGGCCGACGTACCCGCTCGCGTCCTGTACCACCAGACCGATGTCGATGGCGTCACCGATGGCCGCGTAGTACCCGAAGACCGCGTCGTCGTCGAGTGCGACCGTCACCGGAGGGATCGCCATCACCGCGTCGGCGCCGTGCCGCTGCGCGTGCCGGGCATGGGCGATCGCGATGTGCGTACTCTCCGCGCCACACCCGATGATGCTGAAGCACCCAGCCTGCTGCGCCTTTGCCGTGACGATCTCGGCGAGCTGGTGGCGCTCGTACTCGGTCAGCCGGAGCAGGTCGCTGACCATCCCGGTGGTCAGACCGGCCACCTTCTGGTCGATGATCCAGTCCAGCTCCCTGGCGATTCCGGCCGCGTCGATCCCACCGCCGGGGGCGTACAGGGTGTGGACAACGGGCAGCACACCGGTGATGGCGCCGTCGCGGGTCATCTGCTCTCCTTACGACCGGCCAACGGTCGGCTCGATGAAGCGCCTGGCCGCCTCCGTCGGGCCGGCCAGGAAGTCGAGGTCGGCGCCTTGCGGCGCCTGCTGCACGTGGTCTGCGTACAGCCTGGGCCAACCGCGCAGGTGCGCCGCGGCGGCCGGCTGCGGGAACGTGCGGGTGGCAAGCTGCTCCGGATCGACGAGGAGATCGAGCCGCCGGCCGGCGAGATCCAGCTCGACGGTGTCGCCCTCGGCCACGCGGCCCAGCGGCCCGCCGGCGGCGGCCTCCGGTGCCACGTGCAGGACGACGGTACCGAAGCTGGTTCCGCTCATCCGGCCGTCGGTGATCCGGAGCATGTCGGGTACGCCCCGGGCGAGCAGCCGCTTGGGTATCGGCGCCATGCCCCACTCCGGCATGCCGGGCGCGCCCTTCGGGCCACAGCCGCGCACAATCACCACATCACCGGCCTCGATACCGGCCGCCGGGTCGTCCAGCCTGGCCCGCATCGCGTCGTAGTCGTCGAAGACGACCGCTCTCCCCCGGTGCTGCAGCAACTGCGGGGTGGCGGCGGCTACCTTGACCACCGCGCCATCGGGGGCGAGCGAACCGAAGACCGCGGCCAGCGTCGGTGCGGCGCGGACCGGATCGTCCAGGCTGCGAATGACTCCCGCTGGTGTGGTCGACCCCTGGCTGGAGGCGGCTGCGCCGGCGCCACCTGCCGCCGCGACCTGCGCCCAGCTCCGGCCATCACCGGCGACCGTGCCACCGTCCACAAGGGGGCCCATGGCGCGGACCAGGGCCGGTACCCCGCCGGCAGCGGCGAAGGCGGCGACGAGCCGGGCGCCGCACGGCTCGACATCGGCCAGCAGCGGTACGTCCCGCCACAGCCGGTCCATCCGGGTCAGGTCGCCGGCCAGACCCAGCCGACCAGCGACCGCGGCGAGGTGGATGACCGCGTTCGTCGAGCCACCGACCGCGGCGAGTCCGCGTACCGCGTTGTCCCAGGCCGCCTGGGTGATCCGCTGGGTGGGTGTCCACTCGCGACGGACGTGCTCGGCGACCAGGCGGCCGGTCTCCCAGGCGATCTGTTGTAGCCGCGCGCCGCCGGCCGGTACGCCGGCGGAGCCGGGCAGGCACATGCCGAGCAGTTCGGTGACGATCGCCATGGACGACGCGGTGCCCATGGTGTTGCAGGCGCCCGGCCCGGCGCAGCGCAGCGTGCTCTCAAGCTCCTGCCACTGCCGCTCGTCCATCCGGCCGGTACGGCGCTCGTCCAGCGCCCGCCACAGGTCGGTACCGCTGCCCAGCGGCTTGCCGGCATAGGCTGGCGCGGCGCGCGAGCCACCGATCAGCAGCAGCGACGGGATATCCGTACTGGCCGCCGCGAGCAGCGCCGCCGGTACGCTCTTGTCGCAGTTGGCCAGAAACACCACACCGTCGATCGGGTTCGCGCGGACCGTCTCCTCCAGCTCCATCGCGACCAGGTTGCGGTAGAGCATCGCCGTGGGTTTCATCAGGTCTTCGCCGAGCGACATCACCGGGAACCGGGCGGGTAGGCCGCCGCCGTCGCGGATGCCACGCTCGACCTCGGCGACGAGGTCGGCCAGGCCCGCGTTGCACGGGTTGAGCGCGCTCGACGTATCCGCGATTCCGATCACCGGCCGGCCCCGGTCCGCCTCGGTCAGCCGCAGCGCCACCCGGTGGGAGAGCGCGACCTCGTCGCCGCCGTCGAACCATCGCGCGCTACGCAGCTTCACCGGGACCCTCCCTCGGTGCGTCGGGTCTGCGGGTCGTCGGAGTCCCGGCCGAGCAGGATGCCCCAACCGCCATCGACCGCGATGGTCGCTCCGTTGATGTAACCCGCCGACGGGGAGAGCAGGAACTCGACGACCGCGGCGACCTCAGCCGGCTGCGCGAGCCGCCGCAACGGATTCCTCGACTCCAGGTCGCGGCGCGCCGCGGCCGGTACCGGGGCCGACTCGAACGACCGCTCCAGGGCGGGTGTGACCACCGCCCCCGGGGCGACCGAGTTGACCCGGATGCCGCGGTCCCCATAGCTGGCCGCGGCGCTGCGGGTCAGCGCGTCGATGGCGGCCTTGGTCATCTCGTAGATGCCGTACTCCGGGTAGGCGCGCTGCCCGTGTACCGAGGAGATGTTGACCACGGCCCCCGCCCGACGACCGTCCACAAAGGAGGATATCGCCTGGCTTGTACCCCACAGGGTGCCGAGCTGGTTGACCCCGACCAGGCGGGCCACCACGCTTTCGTCCAGCTGGTGGAGGTGCTGCCGGATGGTGATTCCGGCGCAGTTCACCCAGCCGGAGAGCGCACCCAGCTGTGCCGCCTCGGCCGCGGCGCGGGCGTGGGTCGGTCGTACCGCGACATCACCCACCACGACACGGTTCGCGCCGGCGACCGTGGTAGCGACGCCACGCACCGCGGCACCGTCCACATCCACCAGCACCACACCCCAGCCGTGCCCGGCCAGGTGCAGCGCGATGGCGCGCCCGATCCCTGAGCCCGCCCCGGTGACCACCACCGAACGGTCACTCACGACGCCACCGGCCGGGCCGGCGGCAGCGCCGCGATGGCCGCGTCGGCGGCGTCGGTGACCGCCTCCAGCGTTCCTTCGGCCGCCAGCGTCTGCCACACCTGGTACCGGTCCCGGCGGTAGGCCTCGCGTGGCGGCAGGTACATGAAGCCCGGGCCATTGGTCAGGTTGAGTACGGCGACGGCCCGCTCCGGGTGCCGGCGGCGCAGCTCGGTCTGCAACTGCGAGTACGCCTCCCCCGGGTGGGCGACGATCACCGCGTCGCCCAGTCGCCAGACGAAGACCGGGTGCCGCGCAGCGCCGCCGGCGGCGTACCCCTCGGCGAGCCGGCCGGCCCGGGCCCGCCGTTCCGCCGCGGCGGCCGGATCGATATCCGCCCAGCGATCCACAGTGGACTGGGAAGGGTCGGGACGGCAGGCGATCGGGACATCCAGGCGGGCGAAGGAGGACCCGCTCGGCGGTGCCAGCGCAGCCTCGTGCCAGATGCCCAGTGGCGCGCCGGACTCGACCACGCCGCCGAAGTGCAGGGCGCTGCCCGGCGTACCCATCGTCTCAAGGACCGAGGCCACCGCGTGTCCCAGCGCCCGGCCATGCCGGTCGGCCACCTCGGTACCGGCGGCGTACTGTTCGCGCGGCCCGAGGTCACCCGACGCGCCCTGGAGGAACAGGCACGGCGCGCCGGCGTGCTGCTCGACGACTTCCCGTACCGCGCCTACGTAGTCCGGCGAGACCAGAGTGTTCTGGTGCGCCAGCGTGGTCGGGTGGCAGGCGTAGTTCACCAGAACTCCCACCGGCGCCCCGCCGGCGGCGGTGATCCGGCCGACCAGCACGGTATCATCGGCGCTGCCCGCGGGGTTGAAGCCCAGCACGTCACGCTCTGCCAAAGGGAGATCCCGGTTGGCGGCCAGCCGGCAGGAGCCGTACGCCCAGGTGACCGTCGCTTGCTGCGCCGCCTCGCGGGCCACCGTGGCCACCTCGATCAGCGCCTGCACGAGCCGCTCCCGGTACGCTCCGACCAGCTCGCTGCCGGGCAGCCCGGAGTCCTCCTCGGCGAGTGTGGGGCCGGCGTGCGTGTGGACCAGATGCAACAGCACCGCGTCCGGCTCACCGCCACCGGCCGAGGCACTTCCCGCCGCCGAGGCCGCGGGAGACACGGCCGGGTCGCTTCCCGCCGCCGGCGCCGTGGGAGGCAGCGCTGTGGGACACAGCGCCGCCAGCACCGGCCGGTACACCCGCTGGTACCCGGCGAAGCTCTGCCACCAGCCCAGGTCCACGGTGAGCAGGTACCGCCAGCCGACTGCATCGTCGGCAACCGCCAGGGCGCTCGCGGTCAGCGGGCGGTGTACCCCGGTGGCCTGCCCGACCCTGGCCGCACCCCAGTTGTGCGCCCGGATACCGACCGGTGGCGTGATGTCAGCCCGAGCGACACCCGCCACGACCGCCGATTCGCGGGGTGTCCACTGTGTAGTCACTGCACGGCTCCGAGCACCAGCCCGCGCCGGATGTAGCGCTGCGCCACCACGTACACGGCGATCGGCGGCAGCGCCGCCATCACCAGCCCGGCGATCAGCAGTGGCAGGTCGCTCTGGTACCGCGTGACGATGGTGGCCACGCCGAGGGTTATCGTCGCCTGGCTCTCTGACTGGAGAAACACCAGCGGGGTGAGCAGATCGTTCCACCAGCCCGTGACATCGAAGATGGTGACCGTAACGATCGCCGGCAGGCTCATCGGCAGGATCACCCGCCGCATGGTCTGGAAGTAGCCGGCGCCATCCACCGCCGCCGCGTCGATCACCTCGCTCGGCAGGCTGCGCATGAACGCGGCGAGCAGAAACACCGTACCCGGCGTGCCGGTGGCCGACCAGAGCAGGATGACCGAGATCGGGCTGTCGATGATGCCCAGATCGGCTAGCAGGACGTAGTCCGGGATGATGAAGGTGACGGTGGGAATCGCCAGGCTGCAGATCAGCGCGACAAACAACAGCCGGCGTCCGGGGAACTCCAGCTTCGCGAAGGCGAACGCCGCCGGCAGCGAGACGGCGAGGCAGATCAGCCACGCGGCCGCCACGTAGATGACCGAGTTGGCGTACAGCCGGCCGACGTCGAAGCGGTTGAACATGGCGGTGTAATTGTCGAGGTTGGTCCAGTGGGCCGGTAGCGAGATCGGGCTACGGATGTAGTCGCCATGGCTCTTCAGGCTGGTGATGAGCATGAAAAGCAACGGATACACCGCGGAGATGGCGACGATTGTCAGCGCCAGGGTGATGGCCAGCCGCCCCATGCGTGCCGTCGCGCTTCTCATCAGCGCCCGCCCTGGCGCGAGTACAGGTCGAAGTTGCGCACCTGGAGCCAGGCGATGATGGAGACGAGCACGAGCAGCACCACCGAGACCGCGGAGGCGTAGCCCAGGTCGCCGCTCTGGAAGGCGGACAGGTAGATCTCGTAGTCCAGCGGGACGGTGGTGCTTCCCGGCCCGCCACGGGTGACGGTGAAGATGAGCGAGAACAGGCCGACGAAGACGTACGCGGTATTGGTCACCAGGAAGTAGCTGATGGCCGGCGTCTGCATCGGCAGCACGATCCGGAACAGCCGCCGCCACCAGCCCGCCCCATCCACCTGTGCCGCCTCGACCACGCTGGAGGGCATCGCGGAGAGGCCGGCCAGGAAGATGAGCGCACCCTGGCCCAGGGTCTGCCAGTAGAAGGCCAGGATCAGCACCAGGAAGGAGGTGACCGTGTACGCGAGCCAGTCGGTGGCCAGCCCGCCAAGGCCCACCGCCGACAGCGACCGGTTCGCCATCCCGTCCGGAGCGAACATGCTGCGCATCAGCAGACCCACCACCGCAACCGAGAGCATGCACGGCAGGTAGTAGACCGACCGGAAGAACCGCGCGCCCGGTGTCTGTTCGTGCAGCAGTACCGCGACCACCAGCGAGATGACCAGAATCACCGGTATCGACAGGAAGAAGACCAGGTTGGTGCGCAGGTACTGCCAGATGTCGCCGTCGCCGAAGAGTTGGCGGTAGTTGTCCAGACCCACCCACTTGGTGACCACGCCGTCCCAGTCGGTGAAGCCGTGGTAGACCGTGGTGACCAGCGGGTACCACATCAGGGCCGCGACCAGTACCAGCGCCGGTAGCACCGAGAGCAGGCCGATCAGGGTATCGCGGCGCCGGCGGCGGGACCGCGCCCGGCGGACCGGTGTGGTCCCCGGCGCGACCCGCTGGCCGGCAGTGACCGTCTCGGTCACTTGCTGCCGTTCTTGACGATGCTGTCACGCTTGTCGTCCAGCGCCGACAGGAACGCCTCCGGTGTCTTCTTGCCGGCCCAGATCAGCTGGGCCTGGGCGTAGATCTCGTTGACCAGATCGGTCGGCCAGATGTTGTCGGCGTAGAAGACGAACTTCTGGTTCACCCACTCGGCCTGCCGTACCAGGAGTGGATCGGTGAACAGCGAGGCGAGGTCGACCCCGGTGAGGTTGGGGAACTTCACATCCTCGTGCGGGTGGTTCTTGATCCGGTCGAGCTGCTCCGTCTTGCTGGTGAGGTGCTTGATGAAAGCGGCCGCCTCGTCCTTGTGCTTGGAGTAGCTGGTGACCACGAAGTCACCACCCGGTCCGCCGATGCCGCTGTCCCGGATCGGTGCGGTGGCGTTGATGTTCGGCAGCCGGGTCATCAACACGTTCTGACCGAGCACGTCGCGCAGGCCGGCGATGGCCCACGGCCCCTGTACCACCACCGCGGCCTTGCCCGCGCCGACCTGAGCGACCGGGTCGTCCATTGTGGACGGATTGGGCAGCGCGTACGGGACCAGCTGCAGCCACTGGCGGACCACCGCCTGCAGCGCCGGGTCGTTGAACTTGCGGGTACCGTCACCGAGGTCGCGCAGTCCGGTCTCGCCGCCGGTCACCTGCGCGATCCAGTAGAAGAGCGAGAAGAGCGTGTAGTCGCCGTTGCCCAGGGCCAGCGGGGTCACCCCGGTCGCCTTGATTCTGCGGAGCACTTCGAGCCACTGGTCCCACTCCAGCACGGTGTCCTCGCTGACCTTCGCGCCCGCGCGGTCGAGCACCCGGCTGTCGAAGTAGACCGCGGCGATACCGTCGTTGGCCGGTGGAATGCCGTAGAGCGTGCCCTTTCCGGCGACCAGCCCCTCGGTGCCCACCTCCCAGCCGGTCAGCGTGCTGCGGTACGCGCCGTCCACGTACTTGTCCAGCGGGGTGATGTAGCTCTTGAGTCCGAAGGTATAGGCGCCGGACCACAGCGACGCCACGTCCGGGCCGTTGCGGGCGACGCCCGCGGTGCGGAACTTGGTGAAGGCGCTGTCATCGCCGGGCAGGTCGGTGACGACCACGTTGATGCCGTTGGCATCGGCGAAGCGCTTGGCAGACTGGATGACCCAGAAGTCGTCGCGCTTGAGTGACTTGTCGGTGCTCGACGAGGTGGGGAAGAACTGGTTCCAGTAGGTGAGGGTCCCGCCCTTGCCGGAACCCGAGCCGCCGCCGCAGGCGCCCAGCGCCAGGGCACCACCGGCCAGGGTCATCGATTGGAGGAAGCGGCGTCGGGAGTATGCGTTTGTGCCCATGGGAGATCACCCTCCGGTGGCTTGTCGGGTGTCGAGGGTTGAGGTGATAGCTTTCATCTAGTGGAGCGATCTGCACAGAGTGAAGTAAGTTAACCGCCGCTCGGGTCCTTGGTCAACCCCGCGAAAACCAGAAGGCAGGCATTGCCTCTGGTCTCCGGGCACCCGTACCGTGTGTGAAACGAAAGTCGGCTCCGTTCAGTGGAGGACCACAGTGGAAGATCGGCGCGCACCGCGCCCGAGGGCGACCCGCTCCAGCCGAGCTGCGGCACGCCCCGGCCAGCCTCAGGACCGCGGCCTCCAGGCGGTGGACCGGCTGGTCCGCATCTTCGAGGCGGTGACCGGCGGGCCGGCCTCCCTGTCGAAGGTCGCGGCGCAGGCGGGCCTGAGCGATGCGACCACGCTGCGGTACCTGGGCAGCCTCGTCTCGCACGGCCTGCTCGACCGCGACCCAGTCAGTCGCCAGTACCAGATCGGCATGCGGATGTTCCTGCTCGGCCGCGGCGCGGTCAGCGGGCGGGACTTCATGTCGATGGTCACGTCGTCGATGGCGCGCCTGGTCGAGCAGTTCAACGAGACGGTCAACTTCGGCGCCAGGGTCGGCCACGACCTGGTCATCGTGCACGCCCTGGAAAGCTCCCAGCCGATCCGGATGGGCGCCGCCGTCGGCGACAAGGACGCCTGGCACGCCTCGGGTCTGGGCAAGGCCATCATGAGTACGCTGCCGGACGCCGATGTCCGGGCCCTGCTGGCCAGCAACGGCATGCCCGGGCTGACCCCGCGAACGCACACCGACCCCGACGACCTGCTCCGCGAACTGGCCCGGGTGCGGGAGCGCGGCTTCGCCATCGACGACGAGGAGACCGTCGAGGGCCTGCGCTGCGCTGCGGCGCCGATCCGGGACGCGGCCGGCGCCGCGCGTTATGCGCTGAGCGTCAGCGGGCCGGCGTACCGGCTCTCGCACGCCCGGCTGCTGGACATCGGCGGGATCCTGCGCGGCCAGGCCGAGGTACTGGAGGCGCTGGCCGCCGACGCTCCCGCGGACACCGGCCGGTGAGCGCGGCGTTGCGCGTCGGCATCGCCGGGGCACCGCGCGGTGCCG
>JAFMQQ010000719.1 GCA_017354595.1 Micromonosporaceae bacterium | reverse complement strand
ACATGGCGGCACAGCAGGACCGGGCGCCACTGGCGGATCGGGCGCCGCAGGAGGTCGGGGCGCTGCCGGCCGACCGGTACCTCAACCGGGAACTCTCCTGGCTCGACTTCAACGCCCGGGTGCTTGCCCTGGCCGAGGACCACTCCATCCCGCTGCTCGAGCGGGCCAAGTTCCTGGCCATCTTCGCCAGCAACCTGGACGAGTTCTACATGGTACGGGTGGCCGGCCTCAAGCGCCGGCTGCAGACCGGCCTCCCGGTGTACAGCGCCGACGGCCTGTCCACCCGCGAGCAGCTGGACCTGATCGCCGAGCGCACCGCGGAACTGGTCGGCCGGCACGCCCGGTGCTTCACCGCGGACGTGGCGCCGGCCCTCTCCGCCCAGGGGGTGGACGTGGTGCGCTGGTCCGCCCTGGACGCCGGCGAGCGGGACGGCATGCGGGCGTACTTCCGGGACAAGGTCTTCCCGGTGCTCACCCCGCTCGCGGTCGACCCGGCACACCCGTTCCCGTACATCTCCGGGCTGTCGCTGAACCTGGCGGTGCTGGTACGCGATCCGGACGGCGGGGCGGAGCTGTTCGCCCGGGTGAAGGTGCCGAACAACGTTCCCCGGCTGATCCCGGTCGCCGCCGACCGCAGCACCGCGGAGCGCGGTGTGGCCGAGCGGCGCAGCCGGTTCCTGCCCCTGGAGGAGCTGATCGCCGCACACCTGGGACAGCTCTTCTCCGGCATGCGGATCGTGGAGCACCACCTGTTCCGGGTCACCCGCAACGCCGAGGTCGAGGTCGAGGAGGACCGGGACGAGGACCTGCTGCAGGCGCTGGAGCGGGAGTTGGCCCGGCGCCGGTTCGGCCCACCGGTGCGGCTGGAGGTCGCCGCCACCATCTCCGACCACATACTGGACCGCCTGGTGCGCGAGCTGGACATGGACAGCCGCGACGTGTTGCGGGTACCCGGCCTGCTCGACCTCTCCGAACTCTGGCAGGTGTACGAGCAGGTGGACCGGCCCGACCTGAAGGACCGCCCGTTCGTACCCGCCACCCACCCGCGCTTCGCCGAGGGCGAGGTGCCGCGCAGCGTCTTCGCGACCCTGCGGGACGGCGACATCCTGGTGCACCATCCGTACCACTCCTTCTCCACCAGCGTGCAGCGCTTCATCGAGCAGGCGGCCGCGGATCCGAACGTACTGGCCATCAAGCAGACGCTGTACCGCACCTCGGGCGACTCGCCAGTGGTGGACGCGCTGATCGACGCGGCCGAGGCGGGCAAGCAGGTGGTGGTACTGGTTGAGGTCAAGGCCCGCTTCGACGAGGTGGCCAACATCGCCTGGGCGCGCAAGCTGGAGCGGGCCGGCTGCCACGTGGTGTACGGCATGGTGGGGCTCAAGACGCACTGCAAGACGGCGTTGGTGGTGCGGCAGGAGGGCAACCAGATCCGGCGGTACGCACACATCGGCACCGGTAACTACCACCCGAAGACCGCCCGGCTGTACGAGGACTTCGGTCTGCTCACCGCCGACCCTGAGGTGGGCGCCGACCTGACCGACCTGTTCAACGTGCTCTCCGGGTACAGCCGGCAGACCGCGTACCGGCGGCTGCTGGTGGCACCGCACGGCGTCCGGGCCGGCATCGTGGAGCGGGTCGAGCTGCAGATGAAGCGGGCCGAGGCGCGGCCGGTGCTGATCCAGATGAAGCTCAACTCCCTTGTGGACGAAGAGGTGATCGACTCGCTCTACCGCGCCTCCCAGGCGGGGGTACGGGTGGAGCTGCTGATCCGCGGCATCTGCTCGCTGCGCCCGGGCGTACCCGGGCTGTCGGAGAACATCCGGGTGCGCTCGATCCTGGGCCGGTTCCTGGAGCACTCCCGCATCTTCCGGTTCGGCGACGACCCGGCCGGGTTGGCCGAAGAAGGGATCGGGCTCGAGTGCGAGTACTGGATCGGCTCGGCCGACATGATGCACCGCAACCTGGACCGGCGGGTGGAGGCGCTGGTACAGGTTACCGACCCGCCCGCACAGGCGGATCTGCAACGGGTGCTGAACCTGGCGATGAGCGAGGACACGTTCGCCTTCGAGTTGGGCGGCGACGGGCGCTGGCAGCCGCCAGCGGTTGACCCGGCCCGCCGTCGGGTACACCTGCAACAGGCCCTCCTGCACCAGATCGTGGACCGTTCGGACTGATCAACCCCGGTATCGAACGGCTAGGCTGCCAAGATGCTGGAGGAGGAGCAGAAGTACGAGGTCGATCCGAGGTTCGTAGTGCCCGACCTGACCGACTGCCTCCCCGCCGGCGCACAGATCGCCGAGCACTCGCCGGTGTATCTGCGCGCCGTCTACTACGACACCCCGGATCTGCGGCTGGCCCGCGCCGGTGCATCGCTGCGCTTCCGCCGCGGTGACCGGTTGCCGTGGACGGTGAAACTGCCCACCGACGTACCCGGGATACGCACCGAGGTGTG
>JAFMQQ010000167.1 GCA_017354595.1 Micromonosporaceae bacterium | reverse complement strand
CCTGCGGCTCGGGCAGGATGCCGGCAACCCGGTCGTAGACCATCTCGGCGACCGCCTCCGGTGGGCGGCCGGCGTCCAGCACCAGGTAGCGCTGGGGTTCGGCGTTGGCCAGGTCGAGGAAGGCGTACCGGACCCGTTCGTGGAACGGCAGCGCCTCACTCTCCAGCCGGTCGGTACCCGCGCCCCGCCGGTCCACCCGGTGCAGCCCGACCACCGGGTCGATGTCGAGCAGCACCACCAGATCCGGCTTCAGCCCGGCGGTGGCCCACCGGGACAGCCAGTTGACCTCCTCCACCGGCAGGGTCCGGCCCGCGCCCTGGTAGGCCAGCGAGGAGTCGACGTACCGGTCGCTGATCACCACCGCGCCGCGGCCCAGCGCCGGGCGTACCACGCTCGCCACATGGTGCGCGCGGTCGGCCGCGTAGAGCAGTGCCTCGGCCCGTGGCGTCATCGCGCCCGGCTCCCGGTCCAGCAGCAGGCTGCGGATCTGCGCGCCGATCTCGGTGGCGCCCGGCTCCCGGGTCACCACCACGTTGTGCCCCTGGGCGCGCAGCCGGTCGGCGAGCAGATCGACCTGGGTCGACTTGCCGGCGCCCTCGCCGCCCTCGAAGACGATGAACCTGCCGGCCCGGCCGCCGTGCTCGGGCAGGGCCAGCGGCCGGTTCCGGATCGCCCCCCAGATGTCGGCCCACAGCGGTACCCCGTGCCGGTCGTCCATCTGGCGCAGCGCGCCGAGGCCGGCCACGATCCCGAAGACGCCGGCTGCGAACAGCAGCAGCCGGGTGGTGGAGAAGTCGACCAGGCCGAAGATCCGGTGCGAGCCGCCCAGGCCGACCAGCACGCTGGAGAGCGAGATGGTCAGCAGCAGCACCACCTGGGTCGCGGTCTGGATGAACGAGAAGACCCGGCCGCGTACGTCGTCGGTGACCTCGCTGTAGAGCAGGGTCGTACCGGAGAGGAAGGCCATCCCGGCGCCGATACCGACGCCGACCGACCCCACCACCGCGATCGCCAGGTGCCAGGCGAAGGCGAGTGCGGTGACCGAGACCGCGGCGACCACAATGGACAGACCGAACCAGCGACGCCGGGACAGGTCGCCGACCAGCCGCGGTCCGGCGACGATACCGAGGCCGAGGCCCACGAAGAGGGTGGCGAAGAGGATGTAGAAGGTGGAGTCCCCGCCGGAGAGCGAGCTGGCGTAGAACTTCGCGGTGCCGACCACCACGCCGGCGCAGGCGAAGGCACCGAGGATGCCGAGTACCAGTCCGCGTACCAGCGGGGTCTTCGCCACATAGGCCCAGCCGTTGAAGAGCTCCCGCACCGGGTTGGGCTTCTTGCTCGGCCGCTCTATCGCCCGACCGCTGATCTCCCTGATGCCGAAGAAGACCACCAGCGCGGTGGTCAGGAAGGTCAACGCGTTGAAGTACAGCGCGGCGTGGCTCGGGTCGATCGGTCTGGTGCCGGTCCTGTCATAGAGCGAGGTCAATGCGGTGGTGGCGCCGGCGAGCAGCAGGCCGGCGACGACCGGGGTGATGCCGTACGTCGTGGCCAGGGTGAGCTGGTTGGCCATCTCCAGCCGGGCCCGGGGCAGCAGGTTGGGTACCGACGCCTCCTTCGCCGGCGCCCAGGCCATCTGCATGCTCTCGATGACGAAGGTGGCCACGGTCGCCCAGCCGACCACCAGCCGGGAGTCGTGGATGACCAGGGTGCTGGCCGGGATCGAGGCGAACATGACGAAGCGGACCAGGTCGCAGAAGACCATCGTGTACCGGCGGTTCCAGCGGTCGGCCACCACGCCCGCGACCGGCCCGAGGATCAGTGCCGGCAGCATGCGTACCGCGACCACCGACCCGAACGCGACGCCCTTGGCGGCCGAGCCGCTCACCTCACCGGAGGCGAAGATCGCGGTGGCCAGCAGGCCGAGCCAGTCGCCGAGCGAGGAGAGTCCGAGGACCAGCCAGAGCCGCCGGAACGGGCGTACCGACAGGGTGGCCTTCAGCGCCGCGACGCCGGAGACGTCGACCGGAGACGGCGCGGGCGGCAGCGGGAGCTCGGGCAGGCCCCCGGGCTCCGTCGCACCGGACTTGTCGCTGATCGCCGCCACCCCCAACCCCCGAACTCACCAACTCTAACGGTGCCGGGAAAGGGTGGCTGTGCTTCCCCTCAGGTCGGATCGGTTTAGCGTTATGGCGTGGGTAACGCCAGCGCCGAGCCGGGTCCGGCCCCGGCTGCGCCGGACCTGGAGGCGCTGCGGGCCCGGTTGGACCGGGCCACCGCCGACCTCGACCCACCGTACGCGGTTGTTGATCTGGACGCGTTCGACGCCAACGCGGCCGGCCTGGCCGACCGGGCCGCCGGTACCCCGATCCGGGTGGCGAGCAAGTCGGTGCGTTGCCGGGCCATGGTGAACCGGGCGCTGTCCCGGCCGGGCTTCGCCGGCATCATGGTGTACACGCTGCCCGAGGCGATCTGGCTGGTGCGCGGCGGTACCGGCGCGGACGTGCTGATCGGGTACCCGACCGCGCACCGGTCGGGCCTGGCCGAGCTGGCCGGCGACGCGCGGCTGGCCGGCGCGGTCACGCTGATGGTGGACAGCCTGGACCAGCTCGACTTCATCGACGCGACGGTACCGCCGGCGCGGCGCGAGGCGCTGCGGATCTGCCTGGAGCTGGACGCGTCGTGGCGACCGGCCGGCGGCCGGGTACACGTCGGGGTACGCCGGTCACCGGTGCACGACCCGCGGCAGGCCGGCGAGCTGGCCGAGCGGATCGCCGCCCGGCCCGGCTTCCGGCTGGTCGGGCTGATGTGTTACGAGGCCCAGATCGCCGGCCTCGGCGACGCCCCGCCGGGCCAACCGTTGCGCGGCCTGACCATCCGGGCGATGCAGCGCCGTTCGGTGGCCGAGCTGCGCGCCCGGCGCGCGGCGGCGGTGGCCGCGGTAGCGCGGGTGGTGGGGCTGGAGTTCGTCAACGGCGGCGGTACCGGCAGCGTTGCGGTGACCGCGGCGGAGCCGGCGGTGACCGAGGTGACCGCGGGCTCCGGCCTGTTCGGGCCGTCCCTGTTCGACGGGTACCGCGCCTGGCGACCACGGCCGGCCGCGTCCTTCGCCCTGCCGGTGGTACGCCGCCCCGCCCCCGGCTTGGCCACGGTGCTGGGTGGCGGGTGGATCGCCTCCGGCTCTCCCGGCCGCAGCCGGCTTCCGTCGCCGTGGCTGCCGACCGGCCTGGCGCTGCTGGGCGCCGAGGGCGCCGGTGAGGTACAGACGCCGCTGCGCGGCCGGGCCGCCGATCGGCTCCGGGTGGGCGACCGGGTATGGTTCCGGCACGCCAAGGCGGGCGAGCTCTGCGAGCATGTGGACCTGCTGCACCTGGTCCGGGGCGACCGCGTGGTCGGCACCGAACCGACCTACCGCGGCGAGGGCACCGCGTTCCTGTGACCGGGCCGGTCAGTGGTGGTCGACGCCGACGTTCACCTGGCGGTGCAGGTACTCCCGGATCAGCGCCTTCGCCTCGGCGAGTACCGCCGGATCCCCGTCCGGGTCGCGGCGGAAGGCCAGCTTGGTCAGCGCGTCGGCGGTCTCCACCGCGATGGTGAGCACGAAGTTCAGCCGCGGCCCGGCCGAGGCAATTCCCGCCGCCGAGGCCGCAGCCGGCCCGGCCGAGGCACTTCCCGCCGCCGAGGCCGCGGCTGGCCCGGCCGCCGCACCGAAGTGGTCGGCCAGCAGGATGGCCAGGCGCTCCGCGATGATGGTGTTGTTCGGCCGTTCCGGATCGAGCAGGTGCAGATCGACCACGTCACCGAAGTGCAGGGTGCGGAACCCCGGCATCTCCCGGTGCATCGCGATGTACTCGTCGATCCCCGCGTCGACCGCCTCCCACCAGTGCGCGAAGGACTGCGTGGTCAGCCGTTCGGAGAGGCGCTGCAGGTACGCGTCGATATTGCGTAACGTCAATGCCTGGACGATCGCCCGCTTGTCCGGAAAGAACTGGTACACCGAGCCGATCGCCACTCCGGCCCGCTCGGCGAGCATGGTAGTGGAGAGTGCTTCGTAGCCGACCTCGTCCACCAGTTCCGCGCACGCGTCCAGCATCCGTTGCACTCGCGCGACGCTGCGCCCCTGTACGGGTACCCTGCGCAAAGGTCCTACGGAGGATACCGACTGTGTGCTCACGGCCCGTTGCTCCTCTCGGCGTCAACCTACTGAAAGTAACGAGCGCGACCGTCGTTCGGAGTGCCCGGCACGGCGGATGACACGCGATCCGTCGCCCGGTTGACAGCACGGTTACGTCCGGGGTACCCACCTCTGACATGGTGGAGAACTGGGTCAACTGGGCCGGCAACCAGCGGGCGGGCGCCGCGGCGGTGCTCCGGCCCGCCAGCACGGAACAGGTCGCCGCCGCGGTGCGGGAGGCGGCCGGTGCGCGGCGAACGGTCAAGCCGGTCGGCTCCGGGCACTCGTTCACCGCCGCCGCGGCGACCGACGGGGTACGGCTGGAACTGGACCGGCTCGCCGGGCTGGTCGGCGTACGCGGGCAGCACGTCACCGTGCAGGCGGGCATGCGGCTGCGGGCGCTGAACCGGGTGCTCGCCCAGCACGGGCTCGCGCTGCCCAACCTGGGCGACATCGACGCGCAGACGGTGGCCGGCGCGCTGGCCACCGGTACCCACGGCACCGGCGCCCGGTACGGCTGCCTGGCCAGCTTCGTCACCGGGATGACCCTGGTGACCGGCACCGGCGAGGTGGTGACCTGTGACCGGTCCACCGACCCGGAGCTGTTCGAGGCGGCCCGGGTCGGGGTGGGCGCTGTCGGCGTGGTCACCGAGGTGACACTCTCCTGTGTGGACGCTTTCACGCTGTACGCGCAGGAGCGGCCGGAGCGGCTGGCCGACGTGCTCGCCGGCCTGGACCAGCACGTCGCCGGCAACGACCACTTCGAGTTCTACTGGTTCCCTTACACCGACCGGGTGCTGGCGAAGCGGAACAACCGGGTACCCGTCGCCGACCGGCCGCTGCCGGCCTGGCGCGCCTGGCTGGATGACTCGTTGCTCTCCAACACCGTCTTCGGCGCCGCCTGCCGGCTGGGCCGGGCGGTACCGGGCCTGGTGCCGGTACTGTCCAGAGTGGAGGCACGGGCGCTCGGGGCGCGGGAGTACACCGCGCCGTCGTACGAGGTCTTCTGCACACCGCGCCGGGCGCGCTTCGTCGAGATGGAGTACGGCCTGCCGCGCGACGCGCTGGCCGAGGCGCTCGGCGCCCTTCGCTCCATTGTGGACTCACTGCCGCTGCGGGTGCTCTTCCCGGTCGAGGTACGGTTCGCCGCCGGCGACGATGTGTGGCTGTCCCACTCCTGCGGCCGGGACAGCGCCTACATCGCCATCCACCAGTACGCCGGAGTGCCGTACGAACCGTACTTCCGTGCCTTCGAGCGGGTGGCGGCGGGGCTCGGTGGCCGGCCGCACTGGGGCAAGATGCACTGGCTCGGCGTGGACGAGCTGCGCCCACGGTACGAGCACTTCGCCGACTTCCTCGCGGTACGCGACCGGGTGGACCCGGACCGGGTCTTCGCCAACCCGTACACGCTGCGGATCTTCGGCCCCTGAGCGCCGGCCGCGCGCCGGCCGGGCCGGGACCGGTCAGCGCGGGCGGGTCAGGACTCGGTGCGCTTGCGCGGGTTGGCCTTCTTCACCGGCGCTGCCTTCTTGGTCGCGGTGGCCTTCTTGGCCGCGCCGGTCTTCTTCGCCGCGGCGGTCTTGGTCGCCGTCGCCTTCTTCGCCGCGGTCGCCTTCTTAGCGGTGGACTTCTTCGCCGGGGCGCGCTTGCGCGGCGTGGCCGGGCCGGCCGCCCGCCGCTCCGCCAGCATCTCCGACGCCTGCTCCACCGAGAGCACCTCCGGCGACTGCCCGTACCGCAGCGACGCGTTGGTCTCCCCGTCAGTCACGTACGGCCCGAAGCGACCATTCTTGATCACCAATGGCTTCCCGGTCAGCGTGTCGGCACCCAGTTCCCGCAGTGGGGGCGCCGCCGCCCGGCGCATCCGGGTCTTCGGCGCGGCCAGCAGCGCCAGCGCCTCGTCCAGGGTCACGGTGAACAGTTGGGACTCCTCGGCGAGCGAGCGGAAGTCGTCACCCCGCTTGACGTACGGACCGTACCGGCCGGCGCCGGCGAAGATCTCCGTGCCAGATTCCGGGTCGACACCGATCAGACGCGGCAACTGGAGCAGGCGCAGCGCCTCCTCCAGCGTGATCCCGTCCGGCGCCTGGGTGGGCAGCAGCGAGGCGCGCCGCTCACCGCTGGCCACGTAGGGGCCGTACCGGCCGGAGCGGACCTCCACCGGCTCGCCGGTCTCCGGGTGCTCGCCCAGCTTGCGCATCCCGCCGCCGGAGAGGAACAGCTCGTCGACCTTCTCCTGGTTCAGCTCGTCCGGCGCGATCGCCTCCGGCAGGCTCACCCGGTCCTCGTCGCCGGGCTCCTGGCCGGGCAGCGCCCGCTGCAGGCTCACCTGGCCCGGCCGGCGGCCGACCCGGGCCACCACGTTGCGGCCCTGCGAGTCGACGAAGAGCGGGATCGAGTTGATGTCACGTGCGTCGATGTCTCCGAGGTTCTCGGTGACCATCTTCTTCAGGCCACCGGCGCGCGCCACCGAGCCTTCGTCGCCGGTACCCCCGAAATAGAAGGCGGTGAGGAAGTCGACCGCGGCGGCCTCGCCCTGGGCGACATCGTCCAGCTCGTCCTCGAGAGTCGCGGTGAAGTGGTAGTCGACCAGCCGGGGGAAGTGCCGCTCCAGCAGGTTGGTCACCGCGAACGCGGTGAACGACGGCACCAGCGCCTGGCCGCGTTTGAAGACGTACCCCCGGTCCTGGATCGTCGCCATGATCGACGCGTACGTGGACGGCCGGCCGATGCCCAGCTCCTCCAGCGCCTTGACCAGTGCCGCCTCCGTGTAGCGGGAAG
>JAFMQQ010000166.1 GCA_017354595.1 Micromonosporaceae bacterium | reverse complement strand
GCGCGGCGTCCGGAGCTGGCGCGCCTTGTGATCTGCATTCGTTTCATTCCCCGTGAAAGCCAAAGCGGAGGGTTGGCCTCGCTCCCGCGCCCTAATCGGTGAAAACAGTATAGATACACATTGACCTTTGATGCTACGCTCAGACACCTAACGACTACACATCTCTATTCGTGGGCCTGGGGACTTCGGGGGGATCGATGATCGGTCTCGTGCCGTTTTGCCGTCTGTCGGCGGGGTCGGGGCGTTGAGCGCGGCGACGCGCCGGGATGCACCGAGGTCGCCGGTGAGGCGGCCCGTGGCCGTTAACGGCCTGCCGACACGGGCGGTACCGCCAAGTCTTCTTTCGGGTGGTTGGCCGGCCGTTTGGTGGGTGGGTTGCCACGGCGGAGCTGGTACCTCGACGCTGGCGCGCCTTACCGGGCTGGGCGCTGATGCCGGGGTTGGCTGGCCGATGCTCGGCGCTAAGGTTCCAGCCGCACCGCTGACGTCGGTGGTGCTGGTATGCCGTTGCACCGCGCGTGGGGCGTGGTCGGCGACCGGGGCGGTGGAGCAGTGGCGCCGTGGTGCGTGCCCGCCCGGTGTCCGGGTGCTGGGGGTGGTGGCGGTGGATGCCTCGCCGCGGCGGCCGCCGCGGCTGGCCACCGAGCGGCTGTACGTGATGCGCGGCTGGGTGCCGTACGTGTGGCGGTTCGGCTGGGTGGAGGAGTTGTTGGCCGCCGACGAGCCGCGCGATGTGGGTTTGCCGCCGGACGTGGCAGCGTTGGCCGCTGCCGTCGGCCGGCTTATCGGGGAGGGATTGCGTGAGCAGGCTCGCTGACGTCTTGGTCCAGGCACGGCTGGTACACGCGGCCGGGGCTTGGTGGGCGGATCCCGTGCCGGACCCGGGCGGCGGCGTAGCCCCGCCAGGGGTAGGCGGTCATGTGCTGACGATCCTGCAGTGGATCGCATACCTGGCTTCGGCCGCGTGTGTGGCGGGGATCCTGTTCTGCGCCGCCCGGATGGCGATCGCGCACCGCCGTGGCGATGACACCAATGTGGCCCAGTTGGGTTGGGTGCTGGCCGCATGTGTGTTGATCGGCGCGGCGTCCGGCATTGTCGGCGCGCTGATCTGAAAGCGGTGGCCTGATGACACGCTCAGCACCACCGTCAGCCGGATATGCCAGACACCGTCCTTTGTGGACCCGACCGGGGTTCGTGGCGGCTGCCGCACTGGTGGCCGTTGTGGTGATCGTGGCGGTGGTGATTGCGCTGACCACACACGGCAGCAACTCCACGTCCCCACCGGTCATCGGCACAACCGGTTCGGGCGGCGGTGGGGGATCGCCGATAGTGGCGGCCACTGCGGTGCCGACTGCCGCACCTGCCGGCATCGCGTGGCGGCTGTTCGGCCAGGTGGCGTTGCCGTACTCGACATCGGCCGGCCCGAACACCGTGACCGCGACGACCGCCTCGGGGTATGAGCACTCGCCGGTCGGTGCGCTGATCGCCGCAGCGCAACTAAGCACCCGCTCTGGTTTGTCGTCGGGCCGGTCCAGTTACGACCCGACCATCGAGAACCAATTCGTCCCGAGTCCGGACCGGGACGCACTGCTTGCCGCGCTGCACAACGCCCCCCAGGAGTCCGCAGCCCCGGGAGAGCTGGCCCAGATCGCAGGGTTCATCTACCAGGCCTACAGCCCGGATACGGCAGTGGTCGGGCTGGTCAGCCGAGGGTCAGCGGCGGATAGCTACTTCGTCACGACGCTGACCGTGCAGTGGCGGGACGGGGACTGGCGGATGGTTGCCCCGCCGGGCGGGTCGTGGCTCTCGCTGACCCGTCAGGCGCCGGACTTGACTGGGGTCGTGCCGTGGGGGGCGCACTGATGGCGTGCATCCCCGGGCTGGACAAGAACTGCGTACCGGGTGGCGCGTTGGTGCAGAACAGCGCGCAGGCGTTCTTGCAGGAGCTGGCGAATGAGGCCACGCAGGCCGCCGCCGACGTGGTGAAGATCTTGTTCGCCGGGTGGCTGGGGGTGCCGTCGCCGGGTGTGGATCAGGATTCAGGGCCGGTGTGGTATCTGCGGCAGTACACCCATTGGGCGGTGGCGGCGGTTGCGGTCGGGGCGGTGCTGATTTCGGCGCTGCGTCTGGCGTTGCGGCGCAATCCGGAGGAGGCCAGCCAGTTGGGTAGGGGTCTGGCGTGGATGGTGGTGCTGGCCGGGGCGGGCGTGCCGGCCACGCAGCTGCTGCTGTCGGTGGGTGATGACTACTCGACGTGGATCCTGAATCAGGCGGCCGACGGGGACGCCGGCGCCCGGCTGCTGCTGTTCGCCCCGGCCGCGGGCTCGGGTGCATTTACCGGTCTGACCCAGCTGGCGGTCCTTGGGATCGCGGTGATGCTGTGGCTGGTGGCAATCACCCAGATCCTGCTGCTGCTGGCCCGCGGCGCCGGATGCGTCATCTTGTCGGGGCTGCTTCCGCTGGCCGGGTCGGTGGGCATTACCGGCGGCGGCCGGGCTGTGCGCGACCGGTACGTGGCCTGGTTGCTGGCGTTGGTGCTGTACAAGCCGGTGGCGGCCACGATCTACGCGGCAGCGTTCTGGATCCTGGGTAAGTCGACCGGGCAAGGCATTGTGCAGCAGTTCGAGACGCTGTTGATGGGTCTGGTGACCTTTGCCATGGCGTTGGTGGCGTTGCCGGCGCTGATGCGGCTGATCGCCCCGGCGGTGTCGGTGTTGACCTTCGGCGGTGGCGGTGGGGCGGCCGCTGGGGTGGCCGCCGCCAGCGGGGCGCAGCTGGCCTCCGGTGCGCTGCGGCTGTCCGAGGCCCGCAGCGGCGGAGGTCGCGGTGGCGGGGGTGGCCCGACCGGGGCGACGCCGACCGGCCCTCCCCGACCAGGCGGCGGGAGGCAACCGGCGGGTGCGCAGCTTGGTGACAGCCAGCCGGGGGCACAGCCCGGGCAGCCGCCGGGAAGCGGCTCAGTTCCGGCTCAGCCTGGAGGAGCGTCCGCGGCGACCCCTGCGGGGGCCGGTGTGGCGGCGGCGCATGCGGCCTACCAGGCCGGCCCGGCTGCCACCGGCATGGTCGGTGGCACGGCCGCGGCCGGGGCGGCGGGTGCTGAGGGGCAGTCGTGACCACCACCCGCGAGGCGGATCCGCGCGCCGAACAGCAACGCACCTACGGCAACTGGCGGCTGGGCCGCCGCGCCGGCCTGTTCGGACTTGGTCCGGTGGGAACCGGTGCGGCGTTTGTGGTGATGGTGCTCGCCGCCGGTTTGATGGCGGTCAGCTTCCTGGCCGCGATCGTGGCGCTGCTAGCCGGCGCGGCCGTGTTGACGCCACTGGCGGTGCGGGTGAACAACCGGACCGGGCTGCAGGTGCTCTCGGCGCGGCTGGCGTGGACATGGGGCCGCGCCCGCCGACGGCACGTTACGTCTCCGGTATCGCCTCCCAAGTGACCGGCACCCACCAGCTGCCCGGTGTACTGGCCCGTTCGCGGGTGTACGCGACCGAGACTGGCCGTTCCGGCCGGGCCGGGATGGTGGTCGTGCCGCAGAGCCGGCACTACACCGTCACCCTGCGCTGCGCCCCAGAGGGCACCGACCTGGTGGATCAAACGGTGATCGATACCCGGGTCGGGCATCTGGCGGCCTGGCTGGCGGCGCTGTCCCGGGAGCCGATGCTGGTACAGGCCCAGGTGACGGTGGAGACCACCCCGGATCCGGGTACCCGGCTAGCGGCCGAAGTGGCCGCAACGACCCGGCCGGATGCGCCGCGGCTGGCCCGGCAGGTGCTGGCCGACGTGGTGGCGTCCTATCCAGCGGGTACCGCCGCGGTGGACACCCGGGTCAGCCTCACCTACGCCCCGCCGGGCGGGCGGAACCTGTCCCACGAGGCGATGTGCCGGGAGGTCGCCGCCCGGCTGCCACACCTGCATGCTGGGCTGACCGCCGCCGGCGGCGCCGCGGTCGCGCCGCTGGATCAGCACGCTCTGGCCCGGATCGTGCGAGCCGCCTACGACCCGGAGACGGAGGCCGAGCTGGTCGCGCAGCCGCTGGCGAGCCTGGACTGGTCGCAGGTCGGGCCGGTGGCCACCCGGGAGGCGTGGGACTACTACCGGCACGATGGGGCGGTCTCCCGTACCTGGGGCATGGTGGAGGCCCCCCGTGGAGTGGTGTTCGCCGGCACGTTCGCCCGGCTCACGGACCCGGATCCGCAGCTGCTGCGCAAGCGGGTCACCATCGTCTACCGCCCCTACACCGCGTCCGCCGCCGCAAGGCTGGTGGAGGCCGACAAGCGGGACGCCCGGTTCAACGCCGCCAAGAGACCCCGCCCCTCGGCCCGGGACCTAGTCGACGTGGCCGCGGCGGAACGGGCAGCCGAGGAGGAGGCGGCCGGTGCCGGGGTGGTCCGATTCACCGTGCTGGTGACCGCCACCGTCCGCACCGAGGCCGACCTGGAGGAGGCCTCCACGGTGGTGCGTGCCCGCGCCGGGGAGGCCCGGTTGCTGCTGCGCCCAATGTACGGGTGCCAGGCCGCCACGTTCGCCGCCGGGCTGCCGGCCGGGCTGGTGCTGGCCACCCACGCCACCATCCCCTACTGACCGGAAGGCTGATCGCCGTGACCCGTCGCCCGCAGCCCCGCCCGCCGACACGAGCCGGCTCACCCCCGCCGGTGCTGCGACCCCGGCCGGCCGCCTTCGGTTCCAGGCCGCGACGGCCGGGCCGCAACGGGTACACCGGCCCGGGCGGCGGGGCCTGGTCGTGGGTGGAGCCGCCGGTGGAGTACCGGGGCACCACCGTGCAGGTGTGCGGGCTGTGGCCCTTCGGCACCGGCAGTACGACGCCGATGGTGGGGGTGCCGATGGGCCGACACCTGTACACCGGCGCCACCGTCTGCTTCGACCCGATCAGCTGGTATGTGCGGGCCAAGCTGATCAACACACCGTCGCTGTGGATCCAGTCCGAGCCGGCGATGGGCAAGTCCACCGCGGTCCGCCGGATGGTGCTGGGCCTGGCCGCCCAAGGCGTCACCCCCCTGATCCTGGGTGATCTGAAACCCGACTACGCACAGCTCGTCGCCGCCCTGGGCGGGCAGGTGCTGCGCGTAGGCCCCGGTCTGAACCAGATCAACCCGCTGGATGTCGGACCGTGGCGGCAGGTCCGGGATACGGTCACCGACCCCAAAGAACAGGAGCAGCTGCACGCCGAAGTCGTTTCCCGCCGGCTGCACGCCGTGGCCGCCCAGGCCACGCTCGTCCGCGGCGCCCCGGTCACCTCCGATGAGGTGACCGTCCTCGGGGCGGCGCTGCGGTACCTGACCGACCGGGAAACCGGGCAGCAGCCGGTGCTCTCCGATGTCGTCCAGGTGCTGGAGGACGCCCCCGAACAGGTGCGTTGGGTGACCCTCTGGCGGGCCGAGGAGGAGCTGCCCCGGTACCGGGCCGAGACGGAGAATCTGCGCCGTACGCTGCGGGCGCTGCTCTACGGGCCGCTCGGCGCACTGCTGGAAGGACCGACCAGCTTCACCATCGACCTGTCCACCACCGCGCTGTGCATCGATATCTCCGGCATCAACGAGGCCGACCAGCTGCTGACCGCCGCCACGCTGGTGTCGGCGTGGTCGGTCGGGTTCGGACATGTGGAGGCTGCGCACCGGCTGGCCGACCTGGGCCTGGCCCCGCAGCGGTCGTTCCTGACCGTGCTGGATGAGATGTGGCGGGCGCTGCGGGTCGGGCACGGGCTGGTCGACCGGGTCGACGCCCTGACCCGGCTCAACCGGTCCAAAGGAACCGGCACCGCGTTCGTAACCCACAGCCTGGCCGACCTGGAGGCGCTGCCTCACTCGGAGGACCGGGCCAAGGCCCGCGGGTTCGCCGACCGGTGCGCTGTGCTGATGGTCGGCGCCTGCTCCGAACAGGAACTTGACGCGGTGGCTCGGGTCCGGCCCCTGTCGGCGGCCGAACGCCGCGAGGTGCTGTCCTGGTCCGCGCCCCCGTCCTGGGCCGCCGGCGAGGCCGACCAGGTCCACCCCGGCCGCGGCAACTTCCTGATCAAGGTCGGCTCCCGGCCCGGCATCCCGGTCCATCTGGAACCGACCGACATCGAGAAACGGTTGGGCAACACCGACTTCCGCTGGGACATGCGATGACCCGGTCCCGCACCCGCGGCGGCGACGACGCCGGACTACTGGCCGGCACGCTCGCCCTGCTGCTCATCGTGGCCGCCACGCTGGCCTGGGCACCGGTCGCGATCGTCGGCCCGCCCGGCTACCGCGGCGGCAGCCCGATCCGGGTCGCCGGCGACCTGATCCACGGCCGCATCCACTGGACCACCGCCTGCACCCTGGCCGCCGTCGCCGAGTTGTTCGTGGCCGCCCTGCTAGCCGGTGCTGCCGGTACCGGGTGGCGGCGGTGGCGGCGCGGCCGTACCCGGGTTGATGCCGCCGCTCGGCGGATGGCCACCCGCGGCGACCTGGCCGTGCTCGGCCCGGCCGGGGTGACCGAGTCGGCGCGCCGGCTGCGGCCCAGCCTCACCAAATTGCGGAGCATCGCCGGCGACGACGCTGGAGTCCTCATTGGACAGACGGTGGCCGGGGGGATGCCGCTGCGGCAGTCGTGGGAAGACATGGCCGTCGACATCTGGGGGCCACGCACCGGGAAGACCACCGCGCGGGCCATCCCCGCCATCGTCGCCGCCCCCGGCCCCGTCATCGTCACCTCGGTCAAGGGCGACGTGGTCGACGCCACCCGGGAGGTCCGCGCCGCCCGCGGCCGGGTCTGGGTCTTCGACCCGCAACAGGTCCTCGACGAGCCGCCCACATGGTGGTGGAACCCCCTGGCCGGGGTCACCACCATCACCACCGCCCGCCGGCTGGCCGCCCATTTCGCCTCCGCCGAACGCGAACCCGGCATTCACCGCGACGCCTTCTTCGAACCCTCCGCCGAGGAACTGGTCGCCAACCTGCTGCTGGCCGC
>JAFMQQ010000718.1 GCA_017354595.1 Micromonosporaceae bacterium | reverse complement strand
GAGAGCGGGTACGGGACGCGCACCCCGCTGACCATCGTCAGCCCGTACGCCCGCCCGGGCGTGTACCACAAGGAGACCACGAACGTATCCATCCTTGCCTTCATGCAGAAGCTGTGGGGGCTGGCACCGCTCACGCCGCTCAACAAGCGGCAGAACGACCTGATGTCGGCATTCGACTTCGACCAGGCCCCGCTGCCGGCTCCGGTCATGCCGGTGGCCGGGCCGCACGCGCTCGCCTTCCACAACCCGGGCAACATCCTGAGCAACATCGCCGAGCCCGCCCCGGGCAAGCCGGTATCGATAGGTCTGATGGCAGAGACCCCCGGCCTCAGCCTCGACCCGGCCGTGAACGGCACGGTCCAGCTCTCCATCACGCCACCGCCGGGGGTACCGCTGCCAACCGGCAACCCCACCTCGGTAACCCTGACCGGTGGCCAGGTGAACTTCACCCTGACGTTCCCGACGGCCGGCTACTACCGGGTGGCCGCGACCGGCCCTGACGGCAGCCTCGGCTGGGCCACCGTCGATGTCGGTACCACACCCGCGACCGCACCGCCGCAGTAGCACCGCCCCGGCTGGTACCGGGCCCGCGGCGGTACCGCGCGCGCCCGGTACCGCCGCGACCTGCGGTGCTACCCAGACGCTACCGAGTCGACACCGGTCCCGATCAACCTCGGCAGGACAAGCGCAACCTCGAACGGGAGGAGTCACGTGCCCAGACACCATGGGCTGATCGGTGTGGCGATCGCCGCGGTCCTCATCGGCGCACTCACGTCGTGCGGAGCCGGTACCTCTGCCCAGGAAACGGGGCGGGGCAACAACTCTGCACGCCACGCGGCACTGGCCGCCGGCGCCGGGAACGCGGACCAGGCACAGGTCGCGGCCACGGCCGGGTACGCGAACCCGCTCAAGGGCCTCGGCGGAGCGTGCTCGGACGACGATCCGTACCTGGCCGAGGGGCCCAACCACACGTTCCACGTCTACTACGCCAGAGGCCACGGGTGCCTGACCCCCAACCAGCCGCCCACACTGCCGGTGAAGCCACAATGGTCGTGCGAGTCGGCCAAGCAGTGGACGGCGGACAACCTGCACGACACCTACTGGGTCTACACGAGCACCGACCCGACCCAGTGGACGGCCAGGCCGGTCCCGGCGATGACGATCTGTGAGGTGAAGAAGAAGGATCCGTCTGCCAGGCGGCTGTGGGGCGCGGGAGCGTTGTACGACAAGAAGAATCAGACGTACTACCTGTTCTATTCAGTCATCGAGGCGGTGGCTGGCGGTACCGCGTACTCGATCGGGGTAGCGTCGTCAAAATCGGCGGCCGGCCCGTTCACCAACCACGGCATCATCATCCACGGGGACACGTCGAACTGGTACTACGGCGTGCATCCGTTCGTCGACCCGCCCACCGGCCGGATCTACCTCTACTTCGCCAACCACTGGAAGCGCATCGTCATGCGGGAGTTCGACCCCCGGACCGACAGCGCGCCGGGATCGAACACCGTCATTCTCGGCAGTGGCCTGCCACTCGACCTGTCCCAGGCTCAGCAGAATGACGATTGCAGCACGGTCACAGCTGACATGAAGAAGGCCGGTCACCAACCCTGGGAACACTGCGTGATCGAGCACCCGGAGGTCTTCTACGCCCCCCACGCGGACGCGGACCACCGCTATTTCATGCTGTACAACGGTGCCGGCGGGGGATCGGGGAGGTACGCGGTCGGGTATGCGTACTCGTCGTCACCCACCGCGCGGTTCAAGCGGTCGACCGCCGGCGACAACCCGATCCTGCACCGGCCGACTGCGAGCGGTAGGTCCTTCTACGGTCCCGGTGCCCCGAACACGTTCGTGGACGGCGCCGGCACCTGGTGGCTGTTCTACCGCTACTACCCGCAACAGCCGAGTGGGTTCGAACCCAGGAAGATGGCCCTGAACAGGTTGCAGCGAAACGGCGGCAAGCTCGCCATCACGCCCACGATCGGAGTCAGAGCGGCCAAGCCAGCCTGGTAGGCGATCATGTGGCCGGGATGCCGGTCGCGTCGTCGCCGGCCGGTGCGGCCGACGCCCGGTCGGTGACGAGCGTGACCGGCAGCCGGTCCCAGCCGCGTACGGCGGCGGTCGGTGCCCACCGGGCGGACTCGCCCACCCGTACCGCCGCCACACCCCGTTCGCAGAGCCGGTCCAGTACGGCGCCGAGCTCCAGGTGGGCCAGGTGCTGGCCGAGGCACTGGTGCACGCCGATGCCGAAGGCGAGGTGCTGGTCGGCGTCGGGTCGTTCGGGCCAGAACCGGTCCGGGTCGGTCCACCGCTGCGGGTCCCGGTTCGCCGACCCATACAGCACCAGCACCCGGGCGCCGGCGGGGATGGTGTATCCGTCCAGCTCGACATCGCGAACCGCGGTCCGGTACCCGTGCGGGAAGATGACCTCCCGGCGGAGCAGCTCGTCGATCCACC
>JAFMQQ010000165.1 GCA_017354595.1 Micromonosporaceae bacterium | reverse complement strand
AGGTCACCCTGGACGCCTCCGCCTCCAGTCAGTTCGTCTCCGGCCTGCTGCTGGCCGCGCCGGACTTCGACCGCGGGGCGGTGGTACGGCACGCCGGGCCACCGGTACCCAGCGCGCCACACCTGCGGATGACCGTACAGATGCTGCGGCTGGCCGGTGCCGCCGTGGACGACTCGACGCACGACGTGTGGGCGGTGACGCCAGGCCGGCTCACCGGCCGCGGGTGGGTGGTCGAGCCCGACCTCTCCGGCGCCGCGCCGTTCCTGGCCGCCGCGCTGGTGACCGGGGGCGAGGTGAGCGTACCGGGCTGGCCGCTGAGCACCACCCAGCCCGGCGACCGGCTGCGCGACCTGCTGACCGCGATGGGCGGACGGTGCACGGTGACCCCGGAGGGGCTGACCGTGCGCGGCGACGGCACGGTGCACGGCCTGACCGCCGACCTCTCCGAGGTGAGCGAGTTGGCGATGGTGCTGGCCGCGATCGCCGCGGTGGCCGACTCGCCGTCCCGGTTCACCGGCATCGGGCACGTACGCGGCCATGAGACCGACCGGCTGGCCGCGTTGAGCCGCGAGCTGACCGCGCTCGGCGCCTCGGTCACCGAACTCCCCGACGGGCTGGCGATCGAGCCGAAGCCGTTGCACGGTGGGCGGTTCGAGACCTACGACGACCATCGGATGGCGCACGCGGCGGCGGTACTCGGGCTGGTGGTTCCGGACCTGGTGCTCACCGATGTCGCCTGTACCAGCAAGACGATGCCGGACTTCCCGGCCCTGTGGGCCGGTCTGGTCGGGGGTGGTCGCGGCTGACCGCACGGCGTCGGGAGTACGACGAGGACGACGTACGGGTACGCCCGGCGCCCTCGTCCCGACCGCGCACCCGGATCCGGCCCAGGCACCGGGACGCGTCTGAGGGCTTCGTGGTCGCCGTGGACCGGGGGCGCTACACCTGCGACCTGGCCGGCCGGCAGGTGGTCGCGATGCGGGCCCGGGAGCTGGGCCGGCGCGGCGTTGTGGTCGGTGACCGGGTGGCGATCGTCGGGGATCTGTCCGGCAACCCCGGCAGCCTGGCCCGCATCGTGCGGATCCAGGACCGGACCTCGGTGCTGATGCGTACCGCCGATGACGACCAGACCACGCCCGAAGGCCGGGTCGAGCGGGTACTGGTGGCCAACGCCGACCAGCTGGTCATCGTCAGTTCGCTCGCCGATCCGCCGCCCCGTACCGGCTTCATCGACCGTTGCCTGGTCGCCGCGTACGACGCCGAGATCGATCCGCTTCTCTGCCTGACCAAGGCGGATCTGGCCGAGCCGGCCGGAGTGCTGGACTATTACGCGATCCTCGACCTGCCGCACGTACTGTGCCGGCCGGACAGCGACCTGGGACCGGTGGTCGAGCGCCTCGCCGGGCGGCTGTCGGTACTGGTCGGCCACTCGGGCGTGGGCAAGTCGACACTGGTCAATCGCTTGGTACCCGACGCCGACCGGCGGGTCGGTGTGGTCAGCGCGGTGGGCAAGGGCCGGCACACCTCGACCAGTGCGGTGGCTCTGCCGCTGCCGGAGGAGGAGGGCTGGATCATCGATACGCCCGGCATCCGCTCGTTCGGGCTGGCGCACGTCTCGGCGGACAGCCTGCTGCACGGCTTCCCTGACCTGGTGCAGGCGTCGGTGAACTGCCCGCCGGGGTGTGACCACGCGGGTACCGCCGGCAACTGCGGGCTGGACGCGTTGGTGGCGGCGGGCGGCGCCGACCCGCGCCGGCTCGCCTCGTTCCGCCGGCTGCTCGCCTCCCGCCTCGGTGAGCCCGAGCCGGACCGGGGTACCGACCCGGACGAAGGTCAGGCCACGTCGACGTAGCCGCCGGTACGCCAGTAGACGCCGTTCTCCCGGCTGAGCAGCTCTTCGTCGATGAGGTACCGGCGCAGTGATGCGTAGTCGTGGTGCCAGGCGCGCAGGATGGCGTTCACGGTGCCCTCGGGGTACCGCTGCCCGGGTTCGAAGGCGGCCGCCAGGTGCTCCAGCACCACCAGCCGCTTGGCCCGCGCCACCGGTATCCCGACCAGCCGGCCGTCGCGGATGAAGGCGCGCAGCACGGCCGCCTTCTGCTGGTCGGGATCGAGCGGCTCATCGGGTACCGGATCCGGGGGGTACTCCCGAACCGCCTCCTTGAAGGCCGTGCCGTCCGCGACCAGGCCGCCGCCTGCGGAGCTGATCAGGCCACCCTGCTCCAACCGGCGCAGGGCGCGCACCGCGTCGCGGGCGTTGAGCCCGGTCAGCTCGGCCACGGCACTGGGGGTTGCGGCACCGAGCACCACCGCGGCGAAGGCGCGCAGCCGCTCATCCTCGGCCAGCAACCCGCACAGCACCTCTGGTCGCATGTATCCGACCGTATCGCCCGCCCGTCGTGACCGCGGTATCGAGCGGGGCGGCTACGGTACTGGGCATGGCCGGTTACGCCGACGACCTCGCCCTCGCCCATGTGCTCGCGGACACCGCGGACGCCGTGTCGATGGCCCGGTTTCGCGCACTCGATCTGCATGTCACGGCGAAGCCGGACCTCACCCCCGTCTCGGACGCGGACACGGCGGTGGAGAAGGCGCTGCGCTCGACGCTGTCCCGCACCCGGCCACGCGACGGCGTGCTCGGTGAGGAGTACGGCGTGACCGAGGCGGCCGCCGGCCCCAGCACCCGGCAATGGGTGATCGATCCGATCGACGGCACCAAGAACTTCATCCGGGGGGTACCGATCTGGGCCACGCTGATCGCCCTGATGGAGGGGGATCAGGTGGTGGTCGGCCTGGTCTCCGCGCCGGCGCTGTCCCGCCGGTGGTGGGCCGCGCTCGGGCACGGCGCGTACGTGGGCCGGCACCAGGCGCAGGCGAGCCCGATCCGGGTCTCCGGTGTATCGAGACTTGCCGATGCGTCGTTCTGCTACTCCTCGCTGGCTCAATGGGAGGAGATGGGGCGGCTGTCCGGAATGCTCGACCTGATGCGGCGTACCTGGCGCAGCCGGGCGTACGGCGACTTCTACGGGTACATGCTGGTCGCCGAGGGCGCGGTGGACGTGATGGTGGAGCCGGAACTCTCCCTCTGGGACGTCGCGGCGCTGCTGCCGATCGTGACCGAGGCGGGCGGTACCTTCACCGACCTCTCCGGCCGGCCCGGTCCGCACGGCGGCGGCGCCATCGCGACCAACGGCAAGCTGCACGCCGACGTTCTCGACCGGCTGGTCGCCGGCGAGTAATCAGGCGCTGCCGGAACGCACGACCCAGGACACGATTGCCCGTTCGGGCTATCCTCGCCGGGTGGTCACCTCGGGCTGGCTGTTTCTGGGCGCGATGATTGTCGCGTACGGCGTCGGCAACCTGCTGCAGTCCGTCGCGGCCGCCCGGACCAGCCCCGAGCGGCGCCTCCACCTCAGCCTGCTGGTCCGGCTCTGCGCGCACCGGGTCTACCTGCTCGGCATCGGCTGCCAGTTCCTCGGCTTCCTGCTCGCCTTCCTCGCCCGCCGCGAGCTGCCGCTGTTCCTCGTGCAGGCAAGCGTCGCCGCCGGTCTCGGAGTCACCGCTCTGCTCGGTGTCGCGGTGCTGAAATGGCGCCTTCCGCCGGCCGAGGTGGTGCTGCTCGCCGTACTCAGCGCCGGTATCTGCGGGCTGGTACTCGCCGCGCGGCCGGCGCCGTCACAGCAACTGGCCGCCGGGGGTAGGGCCGGCCTGGGTATCGCGGTCGCGGCGATCGCGGCGAGTGGGCTGTTCGCCGCGCGGCTGCGCGGCGCGCGGGGCTCGGTGGTACTCGGGTCGCTGGCCGGGCTGGCCTTCGGCGCCGCGGCGGTCGCCGCCCGTCCGCTGGCGGCGGTGGACTCCTGGCAACGGTTCGTCGCGAACCCGTTGCTGTACCTGCTCATCGTGCACACGATCCTCGGCCAGCTGCTGCTCGGGCTGGCGATGCAGCGCGGCTCAACGACGGCCGCGGTGGCGGCGATGGACGCGGCCGCGGCGGCCCCGGCCGCGGTGATCGGTCTGCTGCTGCTCGGCGACCGGATCTGGCCGGGGCGGGAATGGCTCGCCGCGGTGGGTTTCGTACTCACCCTCGGCGCGGTACTGGGGCTGACCCGGTACGCGCAGCCACAGCACCATCACGTCCACAATCGACGGCGGGTACCGCGGCGCCGGAGCGCGGCCGCAGCGGCGCCCGGGCCGGAGCTGGTCGGCTCCGGGACCCGGCCAGCGCGTTAGATCTCGTCGGTGGGCACGGCGGACCACCGGCGGCGCAGCGCGGCCAGCCGGTCGTCGGTCAGTGGCAGGTCCAGATCGTCCACAGTGGAGACCGGGGTGACCCCGATCGAGTTGGCGACGAACGCGCCGCGCAGGCGCGGCAGGTCGGCGAGGCGTACCGGCGCCCGGCGGGTCGGCAGCGGCCCATCCTCCAGCAGCTGCATGGTCGTGCCGAGCAGCAGCGGCGCGTCCGGCCAGAGCACGCCCGCGTCGTCGAGGAAGCCGATGTTCGCGGTGGAGGTCTCCGAGATCACACCGTCCACTGTGGTCAACAGCGCGTCGTCGTACCCCTTGGCACGGGCCAGTTCGCCGTAGTGGATCTGGCCGAAGGTACCGGTGTGCTTGATCTGGGCGAGTGGGCGCTGGTACGCCACGGCGAGCAGGCGCACCGGGCCGGTGGGCGGTTCCACCGGCGGCCGTACGATGACCATTGTGGACACTTGGGTGGCACCTGGGAGCCGGAAGACGGTGACCCGGAGGCTCGCGTCGGCCAGATCGCGCAGCGCCTGCCGGATCCGTTCGCGCACCAGCTCGCCGGGCAGCCCGGTGCCGAACAGTTCCCGGGTCTGCGCGTCCAGCCTTGCCAGGTGCAGGTCCAGGCGGCGTACCCGGCCGCCACGCACCTGCATCGCGGTGAAGTGCCCGTAGCTGGCCGGCCCCGGTACCGCCAGCTGCCCGGCGGTAGCCGGCCGGCCGTCCACCTCCACCCGTACCGGCTCGGTCATGCCCGTACCAGGTGGGTGACGGAGCTGGCATAGTCCCCTTTGGACAGTGGCGGACGCAGCCCGTGGTGCAGCAGCACCGCGCCGGCGTACTGCTGGCCGGTCTCCGGATCCCGGTAGGTCGCGGCGGGATCCAGGCCACGCAGGCGTACCGGCTGCGGTTCCCGGCCCAGGTGCGGCGCGGGCAGCCAGCAGAACAGCACCGCTTCACCGCCGTCCTCGGCCGCGTACTGCACCGCGACCGGGCCGGCGCCACCCGGCGGCAGCAGCCGGTACAGGTCGCCGTGCTGTACCAACGGGCGGATCCGCTTGTACAGCCCGATCAACCCGGTCGCCTCCGCCCGCTCCGCGTCCGTCCACTCTGGAAGGTCGCCACCCACGCCGAGTACGCCGGACATCGCGACGTGGAACCGGAAGCGCAGCGGCACGCTGCGCCCGGTCAGGAAGTTGGGTACGTCGGTCACCCAGGCCGCCATGGTGGCCGGCGGGTACACCTGCGCGTACCCGTGCTGGATCGCCAGCCGGTCCAGCGCGTCGGTGTTGTCACTGGTCCACGCCTCGTCGGTGCGGCGCAGCACACCGAGGTCCACCCGGCCGCCACCGCCCGAACAGGACTCGATCCGCAGCCGGGGATGGTCGGCGCGCAGCCGGTCGAGCAGGCCGTAGAAGTTGGTGACGTACTCGTACCACAGCCGGTCGGCGTCCGGCCCGGCTTCCGGCCAACCCGCCTCGGTGAACGGCCGGTTCATGTCCCACTTAAGGAAGTCGATACCGTTCTTGCCAACCAGGTCGTCCAGCCAGCCGTGCGCCCAGGCCGCCACGTCCGGCCGGGCGAAGTTGAGCACCAGCTGGTTGCGCCGTTGGGTACGGGTGCGGTGCGGGTAGTGCAGCACCCAGTCGGGGTGGGCGCGGTACAGGTCGCTGTCCGGATTCACCATCTCCGGCTCGACCCAGATGCCGAACAGCATCCCGAGCCGGTGCACCTCGTCGACGAGCGGCGCGAGGCCATCGGGGAAGCGCTCCGGATTGACCCGCCAGTCGCCCAGCCCCGCGTGGTCGCTGGTACGGGCACCGAACCAGCCGTCGTCCATGACGAACAGCTCCACGCCGATGGCCGCGGCCAGCCGGGCCAGCTCCCGCTGGCCCGGTTCGTCCACTGTGAACCCGGTCGCCTCCCAGGAGTTGTACAGCACCGGGCGCAACTCCTCCGGGTGCGGCAGCACGTACCGGCGGGTGTACCGGTGCCAGGCCCGGCTCGCTGACCCGTACCCGCCGCTGGTGTAGAGAGCCAGGAAGCTCGGAGTCTGCCGCCGCGCCCCGGGGGCCAGCCGGAACCCGACGCCGTCGTGCCCCGCTCCCCCGGTCACCGCGACGAGATCGACCGGGCTGCGGCTGGCGGTGATCCGCCAGGTGCCGCTCCAGGCCAGCGCGCCGGACCACACCTCGCCGTGCTCCTCGCCGGCGTCACCGGCGTCGATGGTGAACCACGGGTTGGCATGGTGCCCGGTGGTACCGCGGCGGCTGGTCAGTACGGTCTCGCCGCGCGCCAGCTCGACCCGCTCCAGCTGGGTCTCCCCACCCCAGTGCCCGGTGAGGTGGCGCAGCCGGTAGCCGTTCCGGGGCGGTACCGGCCAGCTGGCCGAGTCGGCCCGCAGCACCTCGATCGGATCGCCCTGCGTCGATGTGTTCGCCAGCACGACCCAGCGCTCGATCACGTCGGTATCCGGCCGGACCCGGTAGTGCAGGCTCACCTCGAACGGGTAATGCCGGTCGCGCAGCCGGATGGCGAGCTCCGCCCCGTCGGCGGTGTGGTCGACGTACTCCAGCTCCAGGGCACGGGTACCGTCCGGGAACCGCACCTGCAGCGACGGCACGCCGAACCGGGCGCCGCCGTCGACCGGCAGCTCCTCGATGTCGTACGCCCGCCCCTCGAAGCTGGACATGGTCAGCGGCCCGGCCAGCGGTAC
>JAFMQQ010000021.1 GCA_017354595.1 Micromonosporaceae bacterium | reverse complement strand
GCGCAGCAGGCCCCGGCGCCCGCTGCCCCGGCGGCGCAGCCCAGCGCCCCGCCCCCGGTCAAGCCGGCGCCCAGCCCGCTTCGCGGCCGCACCGAGAAGCTGTCCCGGATGCGCGCACTGATCGCCCGGCGGATGGTCGAGTCGCTGCAGACCTCCGCGCAGCTGACCACCGTGGTCGAGGTGGACGTCACGAAGATCGCCCGGCTGCGTGATGCCGCCAAGGACGGGTTCGCCCGGCGCGAAGGCGTCAAGCTCAGCTTCCTGCCGTTCTTCGCGCTCGCCTCGGTCGAGGCGCTACGCGCCCACCCGAGCGTGAATGCCTCGATCGACACCGAGGCCGGCACGGTGACCTACCACGACGCCGAGCACCTCGGCGTGGCGGTGGACACCGAGCGCGGACTGCTGGTACCGGTCATCCGGGACGCGGGCGACCTGAACCTGGCCGGGCTCGCCCGGCGCATCGCCGACGTCGCCGACCGCACCCGGGCCAACAAGGTCACCCCGGACGAACTCTCCGGCGGTACCTTCACGCTGACCAACACCGGCAGCCGCGGGGCGCTGTTCGACACGCCGATCATCAACCAGCCGCAGGTGGCGATCCTGGGTACCGGCACGGTGGTGAAGCGGCCGGTGGTGGTCACCGATCCGGCGTTGGGCGAGATCGTCGTGGTGCGCTCGATGGTGTACCTCTCGCTGACCTACGACCACCGGTTGGTGGACGGTGCCGACGCGGCCCGGTTCCTCACCACGATGAAGGAGCGGCTCGAGGGCGGCCAGTTCGAAGCCGAACTGGGCTTGTAGCCGGCGGGCCGCCAGATGCGGATCGTCATCGGGGGATCGTCCGGCTTCATCGGTACCGCGTTGGTGAAGTGGCTGCGCTCGGCCGGGCACGAGGTGGTCCGGCTGGTACGTCGCGCCCCGGCCGGGCCGGACGAGGTGTGCTGGCGGCCCAACCAGGAGGGCCTGGACCCGAAGGTCCTCAATGACGCCTACGCGGCGATCAACCTGGCCGGTGTCGGCGTCGGCGACCACCGCTGGACGGCGGAGTTCAAGAAGCTGATCCGCAGTTCGCGGGTGAACACCACACAGGCGATGGCGGTGGCTGCGGCGCAGGCGGCCCGCCCGCCGCGGGTGCTGCTGAACTCCTCCGGGGTGCACTTCTACGGCGATACCGGCGACCACGAGGTGGACGAGGCGGCGCCGGCCGGGGCGGGCTTCATGTCCGAGCTGTGCCAGGACTGGGAGGCGGCCGCGGCACCGGCCGAGGAGGCCGGGATCCGGGTGGTGCACCTGCGAACCGGGCTGATCCTCGGCCGGGGTGGGTTGCTGCGGGTCCTGCTGCCGCTGTTCCGGTTCGGGCTCGGCGGCCGGTTGGGCGGCGGGAAGCAGTGGATGCCGTGCATGTCGCTGCAGGATGCGGTGGCCGCGATCGGGTGCGCCATCGAGGCGGAGCAGGTGGCCGGGCCGGTCAACCTGGTCGGGCCGGCGCCGGTACGCAACACCGAGTTCACCGCCACCCTCGGCCGGGTACTGCGCCGGCCGGCGGTGCTGCCGGTACCGGCGTGGGCGATGCGCCTGGCCGTCGGTGAGTACGCCGACCAGGCACTGACCAGTCTCCGGGTGGTACCGGGCGCGCTGCTCGCCGCCGGGTACCGGTACCGCCATCCCGACCTGGAATCGGCGCTGCGCTGGGCCGTCCACGGCTCGCTGGAGCGCCCCGTCCCGGGGCGCACCGAGGGCTAGCCATGTCCCTGGCGCAGCAGGCGCCCGCCCCGCTGACCGGTACCGCAAGGGCCGCGCGCCGGCGGCGACTGTCGCGTGTGGACCTGCTGGTCGCGGCGGCATGCCTCGCCGGCGCGCTGTACCTGACCAGTGGCTTGTGGCTGGAGCCGACACACCGTGAGGTGGCTCGCAACTGGAGCGACCAGGCGCTGTTCGAGTGGCTGCTCGGCTACCAGGCGCACGCGCTGACGCACCTGCAGAATCCACTGTGGACGACGCTGCTGAACGTGCCGGACGGGGTCAATCTCGCAGTGAACACCTCGACGATCCTCGTCGGCACGCTGCTCGCCCCGGTCACCCTGACGCTCGGCGCCCCGGTCTCGTTCGCGCTGGTGCTCACCCTGAATCTGGCGCTGACTCCGTACGCGTGGTACCACCTGCTCTCCCGGCACCTGGTGCGCCGGCCGGCCGCGGCGGTGGTCGGCGGGCTGTTCAGTGGCTTCGCGCCGGGGATCGTGTCGCACGCCAACGGACACCTCAATTTCACCGGTCAGTTCCTGGTGCCGTTCATCGTGTGGCGGCTGCTGCGGCTGGCCGGCGTACCGGACCGGGGCGGAGATCCGCCCGGCCGGGGATGGCGGGACGGCGTCATTCTCGGCCTGCTGGTCACCGCCGAATACTCGATCGGCGCGGAGATGCTCTTCTTCGTCGCCTTCGGCTGCGCGCTGCTGGTGCTCTTCCTGGCGCTGTACCGGCGGGCCGCGGCGCGCGCCGCCGCACCCCGGTTCCTGCGCGGGCTGGGCGTCGCCACCGTGGTAGCCGCGGTACCCCTCGGCTATCCACTGTGGATGCAGTTCGCCGGGCCGCGGCGGTACCACGGGATCGGCTTCGACCAGCGGATCCACTCCGAGGACCTGGCCTCCCTGGTGGCCTTCCCGCACCAGTCGCTTGCCGGCGCCGCCGGAGCCTGGGTGAAGCTGGCGGCCAACCTCACCGAGGAGACCACATTCTTCGGGCCGGTGCTGCTCGCGCTCGCCGTGCTCAGCGCGGTGAAGCTGTGGCACCGGGTGGAGGTACGGGCACTGGCGCTGACCGCGATCGTGGTCGCCGTACTCGCGCTCGGCCCGCGGCTGCACATCGGCGGCCCATCCACCCCGATTCCACTGCCGTACGCGCTGCTGCGCCACCTGCCGGTCTTCGACTCCGCGCTGCCGGCCCGGCTGGACCTGCTCCTGATCCCGATCGTCGGTGTGCTGCTCGCCTTCGCGGTGGAACGGATACTCGCCGCTCCCCCAACCCGGGTGGCCACCCGTCGCCTGCTGGCCGCGGCCGCCGCCCTGGCGCTGCTGCCGATCCTGCCGCTGCCGGTACCCACCGCCGACCGGGACCCGGTGCCACAGTTCTTCTCCGACGGCACCTGGCGCCGGTACATCCATAGTGGACAGACGCTGGTGCCGGTACCGTTGCCACTGGACGTACTGCCGGACGGGCAACGGTGGCAGACCGCGACCCACTTCGGCTTCGCCATCCCGGCCGGCTTCTTCCTCGGACCGGGGCCGGACGGGCGCAGCCAGATCGGCCCGATCCCCCGACCCACCATGGCGCTGCTGATGAACATCGCGCTGACCGGCGCGCAACCGGTCATCACGGCGGCAGACCGCGAGCAGGCCCGGATCGACCTGGCGTACTGGAAGGCTGGGTTGATCGTGCTCTCTGACGGTGGCGCGGGCAGCTGCTGGACACCGTACCGGGGACAGTTGCTGCGCGCGGCGACCGCGCTGTTCGGCCCACCGCAACGGGTCGAGGACGTCTGGCTCTGGCGGGTTCCGGCCAGCCTTACTCGAGCGCCTGCGCCAGCGGGATGAGCACCGCGGCCTGATCCGTGGTAAGTGCCTTTCCGGTCGACGCGTCGACCTGGTTGATGAAGGCCTCGAGCTGGTTGTCCCGGGCCCTCGGGTTGCTGCTGCCCGCCGCCGCGGCCAGCTTGTCACCCAACCCCGCGGTGACTTCGGGATCGGTACTGAACCTTCGCACCAGGTTGTCCAGCGAGGTGAAGGTGACGGTCACCGTGAAGGTTGTCGATCCAGTACCGACATTGCCGGAGACCTCGGTGGCGCTGGCGCTGTAGCCGTGGGCGCCCAGGCCGAACGAGTAGGCCGCACCGCTGATGTCGGCACAGGTGGTGGCGGCGATACCGAAGCCGTCCGGATCGCTTGCCCCGCATTGGATCGAGACGGTCTGGTCGACGGTGTATGTGCCGGCGTTGCCGGTGTAGCTGACCACCGGCGGTGTCGTATCGCGCTCAAGCCGATCGATCGCATCGGTGAGTGCGGCGGTCGCACCGGTCACCGCGTTGACGCCGTCGATCGTGTAGATCCGTACATCGACCAGTGCCGCTGCGGCCGCGCGCGCGTCCAGCACGCGCTGCCAACTCTCCATTGTGTACGGTGACGGGTCGATCGCGTCGGCGCGCTGGATCGCGTCCCGCAGGTGCGCCCGGGCCGGGGCACCGAGCACCGCGAAGAAGGAGTACTTCTCCGGGTTGCCGGGCAGGCCCGACCACAGGTGTCCGCCGGTGGTCCGGTTGAATGTGGCCGCGTCCGAAGTGCCGTCCCAGTCGTAGTACTTGATTCTGCCCTGGTACGACAGCAGCAGGTCCATCCAGTCCGCGGCGAAGTCCGCCTGCTTCTTCATGATGTCGGGGCTGTTCGCCAGGGTGTTGTTCGCGCCGGTGCCCCAGGCCGGGATGCGGCGTACCGGCGAGTTGCACACATCGAACGTGTTGCCGTTCGCCTGCGACACCAGGTTCCACGAGCACGACCCGAAGGTCGGCCACTGGTGCGCGGGGTCGGCCGCGTCGGCCGCGGTCACCCGGCGGGTCGGCTGAGTCGGGTCGTAATCCGGGTTGGGCTCGTAGTCGCTGCGGATGTCGGACTCGGAGATGGAGATCTCGTCCGCCACGGTGAGGCCGAGGTCGATCTGCTGCTTGAGTTGGGCCATCGACGGGTACGCCCAGGCAAGGCGGCCCTGCATCCCGTACCCGTCGATGTTGCCCGCGTCGTGGATCGGCTTGAGCATCTTGATGGTCTGGCTCATCTTGGGTTCGTAGAGCTTGTTGGAGTCCTGGAAGTCGTTGTAGTAGAGCTTCCAGTGCACCCCGGCCGCGTTGGACCACCTGCGGGCCGACTCGAACGCCTGCCGGACCCAGACCGACTCCGCGAACAGCCGCGCGTCAGGATCGCTGTCCAGATCGGGCCGCCGGAAGATCCGGCCCCACTGGCTGACCTGCGGGTCGTCCGCGTTGCGGATCTGGCCGGTGTAGTCATCGACCGCCTCGTTCACCACGTCCCAGGAGACGATGATGTCGGAGTAGCGGGCGTATTTGTTCATCATCAGGTGGATGTAGTTGTCCAACCGCTTCAGCATCGTCGCCGGGCTGGCCCAGTCCGGGCTCGCCGCGTTGTAGACGAAGCCGTTGCAGAAGAACCAGTTGGGTTGCTGCCCGCCGTGCCAGGCCAGCACATGCGCGCGTACCACCTTCTTCTGGTCGTCCGGGAGGTTGTTCGCGGCGTTGTACGCCTCGATCGCCTGCAGGATCCCCTCGGCCTGGAATGGCAGTGTGGTCGGCTGCAGGACGATCGCCTCGTTGGCCTGTTCGATTGCGGCCGCCTTCTGCTGGTCGTCGAGGGTCGGGTCGGCATCGATCGATGCCACCGCGGCGACGTACGCCTGGCGGGACAGGCTGTTGGTGCTGCTGGTGCCGATCTGGCTGTCCAGCTTGAGTTCGTTGGGCAGGGCGTTGGAGCGGTAGTGGTACAGCGCCTGCGGGCTGCTCCAGGCGCCGAACGTACCCATGGTGAAGTAGCCCTGGTACGCCTGCCACAGCGACGGAAGGGAGAGGTCGACCGCCGCGGCCCGGCCGGGACCGACCAGCGACGTGAGCACGAACGCCAGCGCGACGCCGGCTGCCGCGAGTCTCTTCTTCACGGTGCCTCCTCAAGAAGCGTCGAAGACGAACCAGTTCAGCCACCGGTTCTACCCGTGCGGGGTCGGCTGCGGTCCGCTCCCAGTGACATCGAAGAAGTCGAATGCGGCGTGGAGGTCGGTCGTTGTTCCGGCCCGGTTGTACGCGAACACACCGACCTGCGGGTTGCGAAGCGTCGCGCCGGTGCTCCAGACCGGGACCCAGGTCTGTCCGTCGACGGAGTAGAAGGTGGCGTACCGCGCCCCGCTCTTGGTCATCCGCAGCCAGATGGTGTTGCTGTCCGGCAGGATCGCGTTGGCCGGCAGCGTGTTCAGGGTCTGGTTGACCTGGACACCGTTGAGAGTGTCTTCCAGCGACGTATTGAACTGGATGTTGGCGGTCGAGGTCGCTTCGAGGTCGAACTTCAGGTAGTTGTCGTCGTCCTGGTACGCGATGATCCCGCCCTGTTGGGTCGCCGCATCCGGGCGGTGGTCGAAGGTGAGCCTGGTGGTCTGGGTCCAGTCGCCGAGCGCCGGCTGGAGCAGCACGTTCTGTGCGGTGTTCGTGGTGGTTGTCAGGTCGCCGGTTGTCGGTGTGATGGTCAGCGAACCCGGGTTGCTGGACAGGCTCCAATCGCCCGGCGCCTCCCGGACCCAGTGCCACTGCGCACCGAGCGTCGCACCGTCGAACTGGTCGCTCTCCACCTGCCGGGCGAAGTTCACGGTGTATTTCGCGACGATGCCGTCGGGTCCGGTCGAGGTCACCGTGGCGACCCCGGGGACCGAGGTGGCCTGGGTGACGGCGACGGTACCGGTGGGTGCGCTGGCGCTGATCTGTGGCACCGAGGTCGCGCCGTCGGGTACCACCACGTCGTAGTTGGTCACGTCGGGATTGAATCCGGCCAGCTGCTTCCCGTCGACCTTCAGGCTGCCCAGGTCGGAGACGACCCGCACCACGAACGAGGTCGAGGTGGTCTGGCCGCGATACTTCACCGTCGCCGTGATCGTCGCCGCGCCATTGGCCCGGGTACGGATGACTCCCTCGTCGTCCACCGATACGACACCCGGCCGGTTGCTGGAGTACCTGAACGTCATTCCGGGTGGGAACGCCTTGCTCTGCCCCGGCTCGATCCAGCCGTACAGGCTGTCGTCGTCCATCGCGACGGTCAGGCCGGGGTCGATCGTGACGCCCTCGGGGAACAGCACGCGTTGCGAGATGCCGCGCTGGTTGTCGGTGGCCAGGATGCGCGGCTTCGCGGTCAGTACGTTCGGCCGCGGGGTCAGCGCGCCACTGACATTGATGGTCTGCTCCGCCTTGATGTCCGCGTCGGCGCTGGAGGTGGCGATCTGGATGCCGTACGCACCCTGGTCGACCTCGAACCGCTGGTCCGTTTCGTTGTAGAAGGCGAGATCGGCGATCCTGATCGGCAGCGTGATGGTCTTTGTCTGACCCGCCTTCAGGGACACCTTCTGGAAGCCTTCGAGCCGCTTGAGCGGGCGGTCCTTCGACGGGGCGGCGTCCGGTTGGTTCACGTACAGCTGGACGATCTCGTTGCCGTCGAGCGGGCCGGTGTTGGTGACATCGACGCTGACCTGTACCGTGCCGTCGGCGGAGGGGCGGCTGTCGGAGACCCGCAGGTTCCGGAAGCCGAAGTCGGTGTAGCTCAGGCCGTACCCGAACGGGTACGCGACCGGGCCGTTGAAGTACATGTAGGTCCGGCCGTTAGGACCGACCGGCCGCAGCGCGTAGCTGTAGACGCTCGGGATCTGGTCCACGCTCTGGTACCACGTCTCAGGTGTGCGCCCGCTCGGGTTGTACGCGCCGAGCAACACGTCGGCCAGCGCCTCGCCCTTGCGCATCCCGTTGTACGAGCTCCACAGGATCGCCGGGGTCGTCGACTCGAAGGAGGAGACATCTTGCGGGCCGATCGTCTCCATCACGCCGATGGTGTTCGGGTTGACCGCGGAGACCTGGCTGATCAGCTGGCCCTCCTGGCCGGGCAGCGCGAGCGAGGTCCGGTCCCGGTCCTCGGTGCCGGTGGTACCGGCCGAGGCGGCCGAGTCCATCCCGGCGTACACGACCACGTAGTCGTAGTTGGCCGCGGCCGCCACGGCGGCCGGGTCGATCGTGCCGCAGCAGTTGCCGGCGTTGGTACCGGTGTCGGTGAAGCCGCGCAGGAAGTCAACCTGAGCGGACGGGTTCTTCGCCTGGATCGCGGCCTTGATGCCCGCGTACGGCGTCACCTCGTTGGCCTGACCCGCGGGGCTCTGCGGCGAGGAGTAGCCGCCCAGGTAGAAGTTGGAGTTGTTGCCGTAGTAGCCGAGCACGAGCACCTTGAACGGGCCGCTGCCCGGTACCTGCATCGGCAACAGCTTTCCGGTGCTGCCGTCCTTGCGGGTGGTCGTGCCGTTCTTCAGCAGCACCAGGGAGGCGTCGGCCGACTGCCGGGCCAGATCGAGGCGGGCCGATGTCTGCGTCGGCGCGGTCGCGTTGTTCCACGGGTAGACGCCGTAGGACTGGTCCCGCGTGATCGCCTGGGTCAGCCACGGCACCGACTGGTTGGGATCGAACTCGCCGAGCTTCATCCGGTTGGTGAAGATCCGGGTCGCCGAGACGTCCAGGTCGTTGGTGGTCACCAGACCGGTCGGTGTGGTGATCTGCATGCCGATCGCGTTCATCGCGCCGCCCGCGGTCGTCGATGGCGCGACCGGGCCGCGGTAGCTGCCGGTACCGTTGTAGCCCGCGTTGCACTCGGCGTCCTCGCCGGCGCCCAGGGTGTACGCGAACTGCTCCACTGTGGACGCTACGTGCCCGAGCCCGTCCGGCTGCCAGTGGTGGCGTTGGTTGATCTCGTTGACCGCGTCGCAGTCGCCGGTGAAGTACCCCTGGAAGCCGAACGTCTCGCGCATCAGGATGTCGTTCAGGTACGCGTTCGCCGCCGACGGTACCCCGTTGATCTCGTTGTATGAGCTCATGATGGCGCCGTTCTGGTACGCCTGAACGATGTTCCGGAAGGCCATCGTGTAGTACTCGCGGATCGCCTCGTCGTCGGCGTTGGACGACCCGTTCAGCCGCCCGTTCGGGTCCGCGTTGGAGAAGCCCTCGGTGTTGTTCAGCGCGTAGTGCTTCAGCGTGGTCGTCGTCTTGTAGAACCCGTCCCCGGCCGGCAGCAGCTGGCCGTTGGGGTCCTTGCCCTCCATGCCGTTGACGAACTGACCGGCGACCGCCGTCTCGAGCAGCGGATCCTCGCCGTAGGACTCGTCGTTGCGACCCCAGCGCGGGTCTCGGGCCAGGTTGATGGTCGGCGAGTAGAAGTCGAGGTCGAGCCGGTTCTGCCGGACCACCTCGCGCGCCTCGTCCGACTCGGCCTGGGCGACCTGGTAGGTCAGGGCGGGATCCCAGCTCGCCGCCCGGGACAGGTCGATCGGGTACGACGTGGTGTTGGTCAGCGCGGCCGCGTTGCCGGCCGGGTTGAGCGACTCGGCGTTGATGCCGTGCAGCGCCTCGTTCCACCAGCCGTACGCCGGGATGCCCTGGATCAGCGTCGTGACCGCGGCGCCGCCGGCGTGGTCCTTGGACAGCGGGGGCGCGAAGGTTACACCGCTGCCGAGATCCTGCGCGACCGCGCCGGCCGCGTGCGGCTTGGTCAGCGGCGCGGCCAGGGTGACGCCGGTACCGTCCGCGCCCGCTGTGCCGACCGCCTGCACGGTCGCGAACTCCTGGTTCGCGCTGCCCGCCGCGTCGAGCCGGATCCGTTCGCCGGCAACGATATTCGCCACCGACGCCACCTTGATGACCGGGTCGCCGGCCGCGGCGTCCGCGGCCAGGGTGGTGGGGATCTGTTGCCCGGTACCGACGTTCGTGACCGTGACCGTCTCCGGTGTCCCGGCTGGACCGATGACCAGCTTGCTGCCCGCCACCATCCCGGCGACCGAGCCGACCAGGATGGTCGTGGCGCCGCTGCCCGCCGCCTCGCCGAGCGTGCTCACCGAGTTGCCGAAGTACCCGGTCAGCAACGGGTTCTGGGCGCTGGTGATGGCGGGCGACTGGCTGGAGACCAGTTGGCTCGCGCGCTGCGCCGGGGTGAGCCGGGCCACCAGGTCGGCGGCGCGCTCGGCGAACGAATATGACGGATCCAGATAGATCGGGACGCCGGTCGAGGATTGCGCCGTCGCCTGATCGGGTGGTCCTGCCGCGAGGGGAGCCGCAGCGCAAAGAACGACCACAGTAGCCAGGGTCGCGATTCGAGAAGTCAGCTGCCTGTGCACGGTGGCCTCCTCGACCGCGCCGGCCGGGACGATTCGGCCAGCGGGGTTCGGGTGGGAAATTACGCTCAGGAAGACCCGGAAGTCAACGGCTTCAAACGACGCCACCTCGCACACTCCACCATGGACGGTGCGTTGGCCCCGGCCGCGGGAGTGTCGAAACATCGGCACCGGACAGCCCGGCTGGCGGGATACGCTCACAGCGTGACTAGCACCAGCGTGATGGATGTCCGGCGGCTCGGTTCGATCGACTACGAGCAGGCATGGGCGCTGCAGCGCGAGCTGCACGAGGCGGTCGCTGACGGCCGGGCGGGCGACACCGTGCTGCTCCTGGAGCACCCGGGCGTGTACACCGCGGGCAGGCGCACCGAGGACTGGGAGCGACCGGTCGACGGTACCCGGGTGATCGATGTGGATCGTGGCGGGAAGATCACCTGGCATGGCCCGGGCCAGTTGGTGGGGTACCCGATCCTGCGCCTGGCCGAGCCGGTGGACGTGGTGGCGTACGTGCGCCGGGTGGAGCAGTTGCTCATCGAGGCCTGCGCCGGGCTGGGACTTGCGGCCGGCCGGGTCGAGGGGCGCAGCGGGGTGTGGGTACCGGCGGACGAGCGCGGCCCGGCGCGCAAGGTGGCGGCGATCGGCATCCGGGTGGCCCGCGGCGTGACCATGCATGGCTTCGCCCTCAACTGCGACTGCGACCTGTCGGTCTTCGACCGGATCGTGCCGTGTGGCATCAGGGACGCCGGGGTGAGCTCGCTCTCCGCCGAACTGGGCCGCACCGTCACGGTCGCGCAGGCGCTGCCGGTGGTGCAGGCCTTGCTCGACGGCCTGCTCCGCTAGCCGGTCCGGCGCCTCGCCGGTCCTGTCCTCCGGCCGGTCCTGGCTCTGGCCGGTCCTGGCTCTGGCCGGTCCTGTCCTCCGGCCGGTCCTGGCACTAGCCGGTCTTGTGCTGGTAGCCGATCAGGATGGCGACCACCGCGTCGCGCGCCCGGTCCAGGGTGATGTCCATGCCGCCGAGAAGTTCGGCGGCCCGGTTGTCACCGGCGCGCAGCAGGCCGAGCAGGAGGTGCTCGGTTCCGATGTAGTTGTGCCCCAGCTCCAGCGCCGCGCCGAGGGTCTCCTCCATCACCCGCTTCGTGGCATCGCCGAAGGGCAGGTGCCCGCTCGCGGGCGGGTTGCTCTCGCCCGGGGTCAGCGCGCTGGTAACGGTTGCGGTGGCGTTCTTCGCCGATCCGGCCAGCGCCCCGATCACCTTGGCGGCGATACCCTCCGCTTCGAGCAGCAGGCCGAGCAGCACGTGCTCCGGCTGGACGGTGTCGTGCTTGAGTACCCGGGCACGTTCCTGGGCGACCACAACGACGTGCCGGGCGCGCGCGGTGAACCGCTCGAACCGGCCGCCTCCGGCCAGGCGCTGCTGCGCGGCCTGCTTGCTGACCCCGAGCGCCTCGCCGATCTGGCTCCACGAGGCGCCGGTGGCCCGGGCGGCGGTGACGTAATGGTCGATCAGTGAGTCGCCGATTCCGGCGAGGGTACGGGCGCGCAGCCGCGCCTCGCTCACCTTCGCCAGAGCGTCTCCAGTAGCGATGTCGGTGTCGAGTTGCTCGATGAGTTGTTGCAGGTTCACGTCGAGTGGTGGCATGCCGTCAATCCTGCCTTGACGCTCGCGCGTCGTCAACTGCAGATTGACGACACCATCGCGCCGGTGCCGCCAACCGTCTTCATTGGAGTCGTACCAGAGGGCGGCGGGACGAACGTGAGCCTCGTCGCCAAGGGGGTCCGTGAAGACCGTTTTCCGGTCGTCTCGGCATATGCTCGCCGGGTGACCGCTGTCGTTCCCGAAGGCCGTCGGATGCTGCGCATCGAGGCTCGCAATGCGCAGACTCCGATCGAGCGCAAGCCGCCGTGGATCAAGGTCAGGGCGACGATGGGGCCACACTTCACCCAACTGCGCGGCCTGGTTGCCCGGGAGGGTCTGCACACCGTCTGCCAGGAGGCGGGCTGCCCCAACATCTACGAGTGTTGGGAGGATCGGGAGGCGACCTTCCTGATCGGTGGCGACCAGTGCACCCGGCGGTGCGACTTCTGCCAGATCGACACCGGCAAGCCGGCCGAGTTCGACGCGGACGAGCCGCGCCGGGTGGCCGAGTCGGTACGCAGCATGGGCCTGCGGTACGCGACGGTCACCGGGGTCGCCCGGGACGACCTGCCCGACGGCGGCGCCTGGCTCTACGCCGAGACCGTACGGCAGATCCACAAGCTGGTCCCCGACTGCGGCGTGGAACTGCTCATCCCCGACTTCAACGCCGAGCCCACGCTGCTCGGCGAGGTCTTCGGCGCCCGGCCACAGGTGCTCGCGCACAACGTGGAGACGGTGCCACGGATCTTCAAGCGGATCCGGCCGGGCTTCCGCTACGAGCGCTCGCTCGACGTACTCACCCAGGCGCGCGCCGCCGGGCTGGTCACCAAGTCCAACCTGATCCTCGGCCTCGGCGAAGAGCGCGCGGAGATCTCGGAGGCGATGCACGAGCTGCACGAGGCCGGCTGCGACCTGCTCACCCTGACGCAATACCTTCGCCCCACGCCGCGGCACCATCCGGTGCAGCGGTGGGTCACCCCGGCCGAGTTCGTCGAGCTGCGCGAACAGGCCGAGGCGATCGGCTTCCTCGGCGTGCTGAGCGGACCTCTGGTGCGCTCCTCGTACCGCGCGGGGCGGCTGTACCAGCAGGCGCTGGCGGCACGCGCCGGCGCTGCGGCCGGCACCGGCGGCGGCTGAACCGGCACTAGACTGCTGGCATGGCCAAGGCAGCAGACGAGAAGGTTTCCTTCCGCAACCGGCTTAAGCAGATCGGGATGGTCTTCTCGTTCACCGCGAAGCGCGACCGGCTCTTCGTACCCCTGGTCGCCGTCGCCCTAGCGGTACCGCTGGCGGCCGCGATCGTGCTGGCCGTGCTGGGCTTCGGCTGGATCTGGGTTCCGGCCGGCGTGCTCCTCGGTGTGCTGCTCGTCCTGATCATCCTGAACATGCGGGCGAACAAGGCGATGATGGTCGAGGCGACCGGACAGCCGGGCGCCGCGGCACAGCTGATCGAGACCTGGCGCGGCGACTGGCGGGTGACTCCCGCCATCGCCTCGACCACGCAGTTCGACATGGTGCACCTGGTGATCGGCCGGCCCGGCGTGATCCTGCTCGCCGAGGGCAGCCCGGCCCGGGTCCGGTCGCTGCTGGGGCAGGAGAAGCGACGCATCTCCAAGGTGATCGGCTCGGTGGAGATGCGCGACTACGTGGTAGGCGAGGGGGAAGGCGAGCTGCCGATCGCGAAGTTGCGGTCAACTCTCATGCGGCTTCCGCGTACGATCACGGGCAGAGAGGTCAACGCGTTGGAGACCCGCCTCAAGGCGCTGACGGCCCGGCCGCAGATGCCCAAGGGCGCGATCCCGAAGAACATGCGCCCACCCAAGGGTGCCTTCCGTGCGATGCGTGGCCGCTGACCGGTCCACGGCCTTGTAACACGACAGAAACAATCGAGACACGGTCGGGCAACGCCTTGGTCATAACGTCGCGGCGAGTTCACCAGCGACGTTGACGCTATTGCCAAACTCCGCATAGCCAGGAGGATCTGTTGTTCGCAAACCCCGAGGAGCTTCTTCGGTACGTCGCCGACGAGGGCGTGAAGTTTGTCGATGTACGCTTCTGCGACCTGCCGGGGATCATGCAGCATTTCACCGTACCGGCCGAGACCTTCACCGATGACTACTTCACCAACGGTGTCGCCTTCGACGGCTCGTCCATCCGCGGTTTCCAGCAGATCCACGAGTCGGACATGCTGCTGCTGCCGGACGCGTCATCGGCATTCGTCGACCCGTTCCGGGTCCACAAGACGCTCGCCATCAACTTCTTCATCCACGACCCGTTCACCCGCGAGGCATACTCCCGCGACCCGCGCAACATCGCGAAGAAGGCCGAGGCGTACCTCGTCTCGGGCGGCATCGCGGACACCGCGTACTTCGGCCCGGAGGCCGAGTTCTACATCTTCGACTCGATCCGGCACGAGACCGGATCCAACAAGGGCTACTACTACATCGACTCGGTCGAGGGCTGGTGGAACAGCGGCGCCGAGGAGGACGGGCGCAACCAGGGCTACAAGACGGCGTACAAGTCCGGGTACTTCCCGGTGCCGCCGACCGACCACTACGCCGACCTGCGGGACGCGATCGTCTCCAACCTGATCGACACCGGGTTCACCGTCGAGCGGGGGCACCACGAGGTGGGCACGGCGGGCCAGGCCGAGATCAACTACAAGTTCTCCACCCTGCTGCACGCCGCCGATCAGCTGCAGCTGTTCAAGTACATCGTGAAGAACACCGCCTGGGAGCACGGCAAGACGGCCACGTTCATGCCCAAGCCGCTGTTCGGCGACAACGGCTCCGGCATGCACACCCACCAGAGCCTGTGGCTGGGTGGCGAGCCGCTGTTCTACGACGAGAAGGGCTACGGCGGCCTGTCCGACGTCGGCCGGTGGTACGTCGGCGGCCTGCTGCACCACGCGCCGTCGCTGCTCGCCTTCACCAACCCGACGGTCAACTCGTACCGCCGCCTGGTGCCCGGCTTCGAAGCCCCGGTGAACCTGGTCTACTCGCAGCGGAACCGGTCGGCCTGCACCCGCATCCCGGTGACCGGCAGCAATGCCAAGGCCAAGCGAATCGAGTTCCGGGTACCGGACCCGTCGGCGAACGTGTACCTCGCCTTCTCGGCGATGCTGATGGCCGGCCTGGACGGCATCAAGAACAAGATCGAGCCACCGGAGCCGATCGACAAGGACCTGTACGACCTGCCGCCGGACGAGTACGCGTCGGTCAAGCAGGTGCCGGGTTCGCTGCCGGAGGTGCTCGACTCGCTGGAGGCCGACCACGAGTTCCTGCTCGAGGGTGGAGTATTCACGCCGGACGTCATTTCCACCTGGCTGGAGTACAAGCGGGAGAACGAGATCGACCCGATCCGCCTACGCCCCACGCCGCACGAGTTCGCCCTCTACTTCGACGTCTGACCGTCCACACAGGACTATGGGCCGGAGCCTCGCCGAGGCTCCGGCCCACCGCTGAGGCGCCGCTACGGCTGGCGGAATACGTCGTGGGTACCGATGCGACGCCAGACGACATGTGGCTCGCCCGGAATCTGCTCGTTGCTCTGGGGTGAGTTGGGCGTAGTCCCGGATGAACGTTGGCTCGGGCTGGTAGGTCGGGCTCAGTGCAGGGCGGACGGGTCGGTGATGGCCGCGTCGAGGGCGGCGAGGAACTCCTCGTCGCTGCGGAACACCCTGCCTCGACCCGAGGCGATGTCGGCGTCGGCCTCCCGCTCGCCCGCCTGCCATGTCCAACTGCCAACCTGTGAGCCGGACCATTTGCGCGAGCCGCCCCGGTTGGCAGGCTGACCGGATGGGACTCTCCACCGCGGCGATGCTCGGCATGGCGTTGACCGCGCTCGGCATGGTACTCACGCCCGGGCCAAACATGATGTATCTGGTCTCGCGCAGCGTCAGCCAGGGGCCGGTCGCCGGACTGGTCTCGCTCGGCGGCACGGCCGCCGGCTTCGCGATCTACATGACGCTGGCGAACCTCGGCCTCGCGGTGGTCTTCGTCGCCGTACCGTGGCTGTACATCGGCTTCAAGGCGGTCGGTGCCGGGTACCTCGCCTACCTTGCCTGGCAGGCGGTCAAGCCGGGCGGGCACGGCATCTTCGAGGCGCGCGAGCTACCGCGGGACTCGCGGTGGCGACTGTTCCGGATGGGATTGGTCACCAACCTGCTCAACCCCAAGACAGCCATCATCTACCTCGCGCTGATTCCGCAGTTCATCAATCCCGGCCGCGGAAGCACCATCGCCCAAGGGTTCGCACTCGGGGCGATCCAGGTGGGTGTCAGCCTGACCGTCAACGCGGCCATCATCATGGCCGCCGGGTCGGTCTCCGGGCTACTGCGCTTGAAGCCACGCTGGACGGTGTGGCAGCGGCGGATCACCGGCTCGCTGCTCGGCACGGTGGCGGTGATGCTCGCCCGCGAGGTACCGGCCCGGGCGCGGGTGTGACGGCCGGTGCACTTCCGCGGGGCGCCTTGTGACGGCTAGGATCGCTCGCCGTGACCGACGACGTCCCAAGCAGCGCAGCGGAATCGACCGGGGCCGAGGTCCGGGAGACGGCCGAGGTCCCCAAACCGGCCGAGCCCCCCGGGGCCGGGCCGGCCGACGCGCCGCGGCGGCGCCGAC